>JAWOLO010000608.1:0-7423 GCA_033853375.1 Terriglobia bacterium | reverse complement strand
TCGGCGCTGCTCCTGGCCATCACCAATCACGTTTCGCAAAACATCGCTGCCGTGCCCTTCCTGTGGATCATTCCGCTTAGTCTCTACATGCTCAGCTTCATTTTGTGTTTTGGCAGCAGCCGCTGGTATCCTCGCATGATCTTCTTGCGGCTGCTCGGCGTTTGGTTGGGCGGCATGGCTTATGCGCTTTCCCCGTCGTTCACGGCACTTCCTCTCTGGATCTTGATTTCGCTCTTCTGCTCGGGCCTCTTTGTCTGCTGCATGTTCTGCCACGGAGAATTGGCGCGGCTGAAACCCGATCCCTCACAGCTCACGTCGTTTTATTTTCTGAGTTCGCTTGGGAGCGTAGCAGGCGCAGCATCTGTAGCGCTCCTCGCGCCGCAGATTTTCTCTGGATTCTACGAGCTGCACGTAGCTTTGGGAGCCTGCGCGCTGCTGGTGGTCGCGGTCCATCGGGCTGATCCCGCAAGTCCTTTTCGCCAACCTAATTGGCGAGCAGCTTGGATGGTCATGCAAGCTCTCGTGCTGACGATCCTCGTGAGTTTGTTCTTCCTTGCCCGCGCCGAATCTGCCGGCACAATGCGAATGGCCCGGAATTTCTATGGAGTTCTGCGGGTGAGCGACGAAGTCGCGCCGCATGTGGTGTTGCTGAAGAATGGCGAGCAGCCGGGTTCCAGCGACGATTCCCGGTTCCGAAGGCTTATGAACGGAACCATCACGCATGGGCTGCAATTTCTTGCGCCGAGCCGGCGCGATCAGCCCGCTTCGTATTACGGCCCAAATTCAGGAATTGCGGTGGCTCTCGCGGCTGTCGCTCCGCGCGGTTCGTCGCACGTCGGTGTGATCGGCCTTGGCGCGGGCACGATCGCCGCCTATGGCCGAGCGGGCGACGAATACACGTTTTACGAGATCAATCCGCTAGTTCTGCAGATCGCGCAGCGGGACTTTACTTTCTTGCGAGATTCGAAAGCGCGCGTTGCATTCGCACTTAAGGATGCGCGTCTGACACTCGAACGTCAACCGCCGCAGCAATTTGACGTGCTAGCGGTGGACGCCTTCTCAGGCGATGCGATTCCGGTTCACCTGCTGACCATCGAAGCGTTCCAATTGTATTTTCGCCATCTCAAGCCCGGCGGCATCTTGGCGGTACACATCTCGAACAGATATTTGAATCTGGACCCTGTGGTATCGGCAGCCGCCAGGAAACTTGGCAAAGAAGCTATGGTTATCAACACAACCGGTGACCCCGCGAACGAAATTTTCGTGGCCAGGTGGGCCTTGCTCGGGAATCGCGGCGTTCTTAAGGAATTCCCCAGCATTGAGAAGGCGGGCAAGCCTCTTGCCGACAATGG
Organism: Terriglobia bacterium; assembly: GCA_033853375.1. Taxonomy (GTDB): domain Bacteria; phylum Acidobacteriota; class Terriglobia; order Acidiferrales; family UBA7541; genus Acidiferrum. The sequence goes on along the minus strand of JAWOLO010000608.1, from coordinate 6,071 downwards.
TCTCGAAAAACCTTGGACCGATTCTTACAGCAGTCTTTTTGCGATCCTAAAGAAGTAGTTCCTGTGAGTTGAATGGCACAGGCTCAAGAAAAACCGCGAAGGAGCGGCCGGAGATACCTATAATCTCTGCGCGATGCGCATCCACCCAATTGATCTAACCATCGTGATCGCGTACCTGCTCGGCGTAACGGCTCTCGGCATGCGTTTCCGTCGCATGCAGCAAGCTGGCGCAGCAGCAGACGCGCAAGCTGCCGGCCGGGAATATTTTCTCGGAGGGCGCACGGCGCCATGGTGGGCCCTGGCTTTTTCCATTGTCGCCACGGAAACTTCGACACTCACGATTATCGGGGCACCCGCGATTTCTTACGCGGATAATCTCACGTTCATTCAACTGGTGTTCGGCTATCTCGTCGGGCGCGTGCTGATTGTGCTGTTGCTCTTGCCCGGCTATTTTCGCGGAGAATTTCTCACCGCTTATGCGCTCATCGAGAAACGCTTTGGCGAAAAAATGCGCGCGGTGGCCGCCAGCACGTTTCTCATTACGCGCGCCATCGCCGAAGGCGTGCGCGTTTCCGCAATCGCTCTTGTCGTGAGCGTGGTGCTGGGCACTTCCGAGCGGCTCGCGGTCGTGATCGTAATTTCCTTGACCATTCTCTACACGTTCGAAGGCGGCATGAAAGCGGTGATCTGGACTGACGTCGCGCAACTGCTTGTCTACATGACGGGCAGCACCATCACTCTGGTCCTGTTGCTGCGCTGGATTCCCGGTGGCTGGAGCGAAGTAACGCAGGTCGCCGCCGCGGCGGGCCATAAACTCCAGTTCCTCGATTTCTCCTGGAACCTCGCTACCAAATATACATTTTGGTCCGGAGTGGTCGGCGGCTCATTTCTCACTATGGCGACCCATGGCACCGACCAGACCATCGTGCAGCGTTTGCTCGCCGCTAAGAGTGAAAGTGACAGCCGATGGGCCCTGCTCACCAGCGGTGGAATCGTTCTCGTTCAATTCACGGTTTTCTTGTTAATTGGCGTGCTGCTCTTCGTGTTTGCGCAGCACACGCCACTTCTCGCTCGGGGCGATAGGACGGATCGCATCCTGCCGCTCTTCCTCGTGCGCGAGATGCCCGTGGGGCTGGCCGGCCTGTTGCTCGCGTCCATCGTGGCGGTGGCCATGTCCAACGCTAGCGGCTCACTCAATTCGTTGGCTGCTTCGAGTGTGCTGGATTTTGCAACGCTCCGCGGACGCAGCACAGACACGCGCCAATTCTTGCGCGTGTCGCGCGGCATGACCTTGGTATGGGGCCTCGTGTTGATGGGTTTCGGTTTCGTCAAATGGGGGCCGCTGCTCGAAGCAGGACTCACGGTAGCGTCGCTTCCCTTTGGCAGCTTGCTCGGGTTGTTTCTACTGGGAACTTTCGACCGTGGGGCAATTGCGCGTGGCGCGCTTGTTGGCATGTTCGCGGGGCTGGCGGCCGTCTTGAGCATATTTCAGTTCACGAAAATAGCATATACGTGGTACTTCCTTATCGGCGCGTGCGTGACGTTTTTCGTTGGCTCGCTGGTGAGCCGAATCGCACACAAGGAGAGTTCTCTATGAGGTCCGCTGCTTTGCCTCTGCGCCCGGCGTTTACCCCGGCTTTGTCGGGGCGTCTCTGCGTTATCTTTTGCTTTGCACTCAGAGCCGCAAATGTCGTCACGGACGCGGTTGCCCGTCGCAGCTGAGGCACATGAACGAAAAACATCAGGGACTCGTGCAAGGGTTGGGCCCTTGGGCCGCTATGGCGATGGTAGTCGGCCACATCATCGGCACCGGTGTGTTTCTCGTGCCGAGCGCGATGACGCACGCCACCGGCTCGGTGGGGTTGGTCTTCCTCGTTTGGATTGTGGGCGGAGCGCTTTCTCTCTTCGGCGCATTGACCATCGCCGAACTGGGCGCGGCGATGCCCCATGCCGGCGGTGCTTACGTTTATCTTAAGCGTGGCTTAGGACCAGTGTGGGGCTTCCTCTTCGGCTGGATGAACAACCTGGTCGGCAAGCCCTCCTCAATCGCTACCATTGCTGCTGGCTTCCTGATCTTCCTAGGATTCTTTGTGCCAGTGCTTGGCACGCCCATTTTCACGCTGCACTTGCATGTGCCATTCACTGCCCACTCTTCGGAGTTTGAATTCACCTGGGCGCAACCAGTCGCCGCGGCCGCTATCGCGTTCATGAGCTTTATCAATTATCTCGGTGTGCGTTTGGCGGGGAGGCTGCAAGTCGTGCTAACCGCGCTCAAAATCGGCGCGATTCTCGCTGTCGTGGTGCTTGGCTTCCTATTTGCAGGAAAGCGTCCGCCCAGCGCGCAGCCGCTGTTTCCATCTTCATTCCACGCTGGCTTGCTCACCGGATTTTTGACCGCGATGGTCGGCGCGTTGTGGGCGTATGACGGATGGATGGATTTGACGTTCGCAGGTTCGGAGATCATCAACCCACAAAGAAATATTCCGAGAGCGCTCGTCGGCGGAACGATGACGGTCGGAGTGATCTATTTGCTCGCAAACGCCGTTTATTTCCGCGTGCTGCCCATGGAGGCGGTGGCCGTGGCGCAAAATGTCGCTTCGGAAACGGTGCGCGTGTTTGCCGGACCGCGTGCCGCCGCGTGGATCACCGCCGCGATGGTCGTCTCCGCGTTTACTACGCTCAATTCCTCGGTTCTCACCGGTTCGCGCGTGCCGTATGCCATGGCACGAGACGGTTTGTTCTTTCGTGTGGCCGACGGAATCAATTCCCGCTACCGCACTCCTGCGGGAGCCATCGTTTTTCAAGCGGTGATTTCTTGCCTCATGGTCCTGACCGGCCAGTTTGAGGATCTTTTTTCCCTGTTCATCTTCGCGCAGTGGATTTTTTATGCTCTCGCCGTCGCTTCCGTCTACGGCTCACGCCGCAAGGAGCCCGATCTGCCGCGACCGTATCGCGCGTGGGGATATCCCGTGGTGCCTGGAATTTTCGTCGCGGGTGCCTTCGCCCTCACCGTGAATCTGTTCATTCAGCGCCCTGTCCGTTCGGCGATCGGGTTGCTGCTGATTCTTGCCGGACTCCCCTTCTATCGCTATTGGACTCGGGCAAGCTCAGTGGCTCGCGACGCCGCGCTGAGTTAGCTTCCGCGAGAGGAAAAGCTGAGTGGGTAATCCGCCGGCAAGAAGAGCGGCTCCGGGAAGCAAAACCCACGCCAAGAAACCTATAAGAAAGGCGGAGAACATCACGTTGTGAGTGACGTTTTCCTCGAGGATTAATGCCAGCGGGAAGCCGATCAAGAAAAATGTCGAATATGGTAGAACTGGGAAAAGGGTGGAGAAAAAAACAATGCGTTGCGAGGCCCCAGCTCGATGTGATAGATAAGCCCCCGATGCGCCAATCAAGAGCAAGGCCAGAAGCCAAGGCACATAAACGACCGTGACTGGCGCGATCATGGACCAGCTGCGGAGCTGGAACGACACGTTATACGCGTCGGTCGGTTGAAAAATTGGGGGCCGCGGACCAAAAAAACCAATGAGCATGAGGAGACTCATCGACGTGAAGAGGGTCAAGAAGCCCGGTAGCCACAATTGCCTCACACGATTCGTCATGTTATTTCCTTCCCTTCGAGCCATCTGAATCCTTCGTCGCAGCTCCTGCCAGTCGCCCGCGAGCGAAAGAGCCCGGCGAACGGCGTCTTGCTTGGACACACCTTCCTGGAGCAAAGCTTCGTACGACTCTTCCAAGTGCCCTGCGAGTTCCGAGTGGATTTCGTCCTTCTCCGCGGCATTAAGCGTCAGCCCGGAGAGCCGCTTGCGGACGAGTTCTTGCCAATCAGGCATGGGTTGTCTCGCCACTGATTCTCGTGGCTTGCGACGATGACCTTCGGCCAAACAAAAGGTGCACGACGAGCCCTCCCAGAAAAAGAGCGGCCCCCGGAACCAAGAGCCAGCCAATCCCGTCTCTTAGAAGAGCTGTCGCCACGATACTAAAGTCGACATGGCGCCCGAAGACGTCGATGATCACGCCTATCGGAAACATCAACAGAAATGCTGCAGTAAGCGCAACCACAGGAAAAATGCTGCTGAGAAGCGCGGTTGCACGCGGAGCGCCAGCCCGAACCGATAAGTAAGCTCCCAGAGCGCCAAAGAGAGGGAGCAATGCCAACCACGGCACATAAAAAAGAATCGCGCTCGGGCCGCTCCCAATGATTCGAGGTTGGAAACCAAGTTTCTGGAGCATCGCTAGGAAAGTCATCGATACGATCAGCGTAACGAACCCGGGAACCCAAAGCTGGTGCACACGTTTCTGCATGAGATCTCCTCTCCTCTTTGCGACAAGAATGCTCCGCTGCAAATCCTGCCAGTCTGAAACTTGCCCAAGAGTCCGACTTGTTGCTTCTGTTTCAGGCAAACCTTGACGGCAAAATCCTTCGTACGAGTCTTCCAGATGAGCTGCGAGCTCCGCATGGACTTCGTCCTTCTCGGCGGCATCCAGCGCAAGACCTGAGAGGCGCAGGCGGACGAGTTCTTGCCAATCACGCATGAGCCGCCTTCGTGAGCCGCTGCAAAGCGCCAAAGAGTTCCTCCCACTCGCGCTGGAGCGGAGCTAGCTTCTTCTTCCCTGCCGGAGTCAGGCGGTAGCAGCGCCGCCGGCGTCCGCTGGCGCTGGTCTCCCAACTGCCGCGAATCCAGCGCTGCTGCTCCATGCGGTAGAGCATCGGATACAGTGCCGCCAGCGTGAAGCGCAGTGCGCCATTGGTTTGCTGCTCGATGCGGCGCGCGAGTTCGTATCCGTGCAGCGGGCCATCCTGAAGAACGCTCAGCACCGCCAGCTCAGCCGTGCCTCGCTTGATTCCCGAACCAATCATAGCTTGCCCCCTTACATATAGGAATCTTATATATAAATTGAGTTTTGTCAACTGCTCTCAGGTACAGGGGTAGTCAAGCGCACTTCTCAGCCTTCGCGTCTGGAATTACTCCTCTTGTCATCCTGAGGCCGCGCATTTTGCAGCCCGACTTAACTGCCCGACGCGAGGGCCAACCTCGCGCGGGTCACTCGATTTGCCGCACTGGCTTCTGGAGCGAAGCTCCAGCGGCGGTCAACACCATTAGTCCGCCAGCGAGCAGGAACATGAGTTTCAGGTTCCAGGCTACCAGGAACCCGGCAACTCCCAAGGAGATGGGAGCCACGCCGAAGGCGGCAAGCATGAGCACGCTGGAGACTCGCCCGCGCACGGCGATATCAATGCGCTGCATGGCCCAGGCGCCGATATGGACATTGAGCATGCCCGCCGCCGCGCCCATCACGACGAGAATTGCGGCGACGCTCCAGGTTCGTTCTGCCAGCGCGATGGAACTCAAGCAAAGGCCCAACACCATCGCAACAAGAAGAATCAAGACGCCGCGCTTGCGAATCTTCCATAGCCCAGCGAGCATCGCACCCATGAGGCTTCCCGCAGCAAGTGACGAAATTAGCGTGCCATAGACCGCAGGTGAGCCGAGCCTCGTTTTGGTGAAGTACGCGAGACCAACGGCGACAGGCCCGGAAACGCAAAAGTTCATAATAGTGGCCAGCAACATCAGGGAGCGCAGCGGCACGTCCTTTGCAACGTAGGAGATGCCTTCCGCGATGGAGTGCCACATCGCTTTCCGGGCGGACGGAGTTTTGGGAGGATCAGGCAGTTTCCAGAGCGCGCCGAGGATAAACAGAAAACTGATGGCGTCCAAGAAGAAGGCCCAAGCGACGCCCAGCGCCTGGATCACATAACCGGCGGGGACTGGACCAACAATGGTGGTCAGCTGCGCCGTGCTTTGGCTGACAGAAGATGCCGCCACGAGCTGCTCGCGCTTAACGAGAGAGGGCATGTACGCCGATTGCGCCGGAGCAGCAAATGCATCGGCTATGCCGAAGGCAATCGCGAGAGCATATAGCTCCCAGGTCTGCAAAGCGCGCAGCCAGACGAGCAGGCCAATCACGGTGACACAGATCGTCCGCGCCATAGCGGTGGCCATCATGATTTTGCGCGCGGACATGCGGTCGCTGACGGCGCCGCCCATGAGCATCAGAACGGCTCG
>JAWOLO010000607.1:0-2508 GCA_033853375.1 Terriglobia bacterium | reverse complement strand
ACGATGCTCGATTCGATTTACAAAACCTGGCGCGGGCCGCGCGTGGTGGGCAAGATCGAACATGACCCGAAAAACCCGCTCGAGTATGCGAAGATCTGGCGGATTGCACAACAGGCCGCGGCGGCTTCGGGTCGGCCGGTGAAGTTCGGAACGTGCTCAGCACAGGTATTGGCCTTTTTCCTCGATAGCCACTCGCGCCACTACAATCTCGACGACAAGAAACAACTGATCTGGGACATGGCCGAGGCGATGAACCACGAGTTGCGCCAACTCGCCGCCTCGGGGTGCAAAGTCATCCAGATTGAGGAACCCACGCTGCACTTCATGGGGCGTTATAATCCGGAACAAAAAGAGTTTGTCAATTTCCTCGTCGATGCGTTCAACCGCGAGGTGGAGGGCCTGGAGGGGGTCGAGGTCTGGATTCACACCTGCTGGGGAAACCCGAACATGCAGAAAGTGTTCTCCGACGAGTCTTACGCCAACTCGATTGAGATTTACCTCGAACGGCTCAAGGGCGACGTCTGGACCATCGAAGCGACAGAAAATAATTTCCGGGAGCTGCCGCTTTTCAAGTCCTATCAACATCGTTTGAAGAAGAAAATCGCGGTGGGCGTTATCAGTCACCGCACTCTGCAGGCGGATTTTCCCAATGTCGTAGCCGACCGCATCCGACGTTGCCTCGAGTATATTCCCGCCGACAAGCTCGTGCTCTCCACCGATTGCGGCTTCGGGCGCCAGGGATTCAATCGACACCTGGCCTTCTTCAAAACCACCGCTATACCAATGGCCAGGAACCTTATCCTAAAAGAACTCGGACTTCCCGAGCGTTACGTCCCCGCCGCCGACGAAAGGCTGGCTTGGGATCAACTCCCCGATTCCGAGCCGTACACACACCTTAAGCCGCTGCGCTAATCGCCCTGGGTTTCGCAAGGTGAACCTTCGTGAAAACCAGACGGCTAGTATTGTGACAATGTAATTACATTACATAGTGGCGTGCCAGTTTCCGGTCAGCGTCCTGGCGGGTGAACTTCCATTCAATCCGACAACCCGCTTCGTTGCGCCGTTGCTCCCAGGCCAGCACTTCGGAGCGCAATGCTGGTTCGTCGCCGATTCGCCGTCCTGTGCATTGCCGGTCCAAAATCCCAATCTCGATCTCGGCCATGTTCAGCCAACTGGCGTGCTTGGGCGTATAGTGGAACTCCAGCCGCGACAGGAACGCCGCTGCGGCTTCCACCCCCATAGTTTCTTCAAATGACGCACGAAAATGAGTGTTCAGATTGTCCAGGACCAGATGGATTTTGCGTGCCTGAGCATAAACCTCCAGTGCCAGGAATTTTACGAAGTCCACGAAATCACGCTTGGTACGCCGCTGAGTCACTTCCACTTCGCGACGACCGCCCTTGGGTTCGACGGCCACAAACAGGTTCCGTGTCCCAGCCCGTTTGTATTCGTAATCCTCCTTGGCAACTTGGCCCGGAATTGCCGCGATCGGCCGACGGGTCTGCTGCAACAGTTGCTTGCTCTTTTCATCCAAGCAAACCACTGGCTCGGCCGCATCATAGGGCTTGGCATACAGACCCAGCAGATCGTACATCCGCTCCCGGTATTCGACTGTGATTCGCCCGATGCACCACATCATTTTGCGCCAAGGTTTACAGACGTTTTTTTTAGAATCTGCCGGATGCTCTCCCGGTTGATGCCTTCCAACTTGGGCCGGTGCCCCGCCGTGATGGTCAGCGAGCGGATCGTCCAGCGCGCGGCTCCTTCGGGCGGTTGGCTACAAGCCAGGGCCACCACTTCGGCTTCCTGGTCCGTGCCATACTTGGCCGGTTGGCCCGGTCGCGCAGCATCATACAGGGCATAATCCAAGCCTTTCTCGGCGTAAGCCGATTGCGTGCGCCAAATGACCATCCGGCTCACACCCAGCACCTGCTGGATTTGCGCGGTCGGGACTCGCGCCTCCGTTGCCAATAAAATGTGTGCGCGCGTCACTTCCCGGGCTGAATGCTGACCTTTGCTCCGGAAAACCTCTAAAAATCGTCGGTCTCCGGTGCTCAATTGGATCTGGTTGGATTTCATCCCAACCAGCTTAATGTAACGTTATTATATTGTCAATATACTAGGCGCATCTGTGCCCAAGAATGTTCCCGGCGCCGCGCCGCCAAAAAACAAAAGGAAGATTTTGGGAGCTCGCAGGGCTATCGACAGGCCACCCCTCCGGGGTTTCGGGTCCAGACGCGAGTAGCCAACCTCAGATCAAGGTCTTGAAGATGTGGGTACTGGCAAGGGCTGAAGCCCGGGTGTGAATGAGATGTGCTGAAAACTTGATATGCGCCGGCGGTCGCGGCGGGCAAAAGCTGTCCATTGACATTAGAACTCCGGCCAGTACCCTGTTAGTTAGCGCTTCGCGGCGAGCGTGGTGGTTTAACGCATAGCAAACCGTGGCTGAAAAAGACGATTATCTGATCGATATCCTGGTGGACCTGGGCTTCGTCACGCCCGACAAGG
>JAWOLO010000606.1:0-2853 GCA_033853375.1 Terriglobia bacterium | reverse complement strand
GCATTGGCGGGGTCTTCCAGTTCGCCACCTTCATGGCTCAAGTGCCAGATGTTGCGGTCGCGGCTGTAGATATTTTTCTTGCTCTGCTCGACGGGAACGTTGTGCTTTTGCGCGTACGCAATGGCGTCTTCGCGGGAATTGATGTCCCATTCGCGCCAGGGCGCAATGATTTGCACGTTCGGAGCAATGGCCTTGTACGCCAGTTCGAAGCGCACTTGGTCGTTGCCCTTGCCGGTGCAGCCGTGAGAGAGGCCGTCGGCCCCCAGCTTGAGCGCGATCTCCGCTTGACGCTTGGCGATCACCGGCCGCGCCATGGAAGTGCCGAGCAAATAGGTGTGTTCGTAAATGGCCCCGGCCCGAAGCGTAGGCCAGATGTAATCGCGGACAAATTCTTCACGAAGATCTTCGACGTGCGCCGACGATGCCCCGGTGGCGAGGGCTTTCTTGCGCGCGGCTTCCAGGTCTTCCTGCTGGCCCACGTCGCCAATCACGGCGATGACTTCGCAGCCATAATTTTCCTTGAGCCAGGGAATGATGATGGAGGTGTCCAGGCCTCCGGAGTAAGCGAGTACAACTTTCTTTGGCTTATTCTGAGTTTTCACAATTCCTCTTTCCCTATGGATTGCTGCCGAGCTAGGGCGCAGCATGCTGCGCCACTACAAAGAAGCAATCGAGTGAATACGGCGATTGTTGACATCGACGATCAAAACAGCGTATGCAGAATGGCTTTCTGCACATACATGCGATTTTCGGATTGGTCGAGGACGACGGATTGCGGGCCGTCCAGCACTTCCGGCGTAACTTCGAGGCCCCGATGCGCCGGAAGGCAATGCATGAAAACGGCTTCGGGAGAAGCGAGGGACATCAATTCAGCGTTCACCTGGTAAGGCTGAAAGACCTTTGTGCGAACTTCTTCTTCGGCTTCAAAACCCATGCTGGTCCATGCATCGGTGTACACGGCCATCGCGCCGGCGACGGCCTCGCGCGGGTCGTTCAGGAGTTCGATTTTCGCCTTCGTCTCGCGAGCCACGCGCTTGCTGTCGGATACGACCTCGGGGTCAGGCGCATAATTCGGCGGCGTGGCTACACGCAAATGAACGCCAAGCCGCGCCGCAAGATACATCAAGGAATGGCAGACGTTGTTGCCGTCGCCGACGTAAGTCAGCTTGAATCCGCGCAAAGCGCCAAAGCGCTCTTCCAGTGTGAAAAAGTCCGCCAGCGCCTGGCAGGGATGAAACTTGTCAGAAAGCGCGTTGATCACTGGAATGTTGGCGTTTGCCGCCATTTCCTCGAGCACTTTTTGCGAATAGACACGGGCCACGATGCCATGAACCCAGCGGTCGAGGTTGCGCGCCACATCCGCGATCGATTCGCGCTTGCCAAGAGAGGCAGAAGCTTGCGTGTGATCGAGGAACACTACCGCTCCGCCCATGCTCTGAATGCCGACATCAAACGTGACGCGCGTGCGCAGCGAGGGCTTCTCGAAAATCAGCGCGATGAATTTGCCGTGCAGCGTCGAGGCGTAACGAACGGGCCGCGCTTTGATGTCCGCCGCGAGGTGCAGGAGTTCGCGCGTGTGCGCGGGGCTCCATTCCGCTCCGGTGAGGAGATCGGTCGATAAGGAAATAGGAGGAACAAGTGTGGTTGCGGTCATTCGTTTTTATCCCCTTGCCGCAGCGGCCGCGCCCTGCGGAACCGCGGACTTGCCAGTATCCGTAGTGGAGGCCTGCCTTGGAGTGCTCGCAAGAACGCTCGCGAAGAGTTTTAGAAATTCGCGCGCCTGCGACCGAGTGATGATAAAAGGCGGCAGGAGGCGAAGCGTAAAGTCGTGCGTGCAATTGATGAGCAAGCCGCGCTCCATGGCTTCGGCGACAAACGGCGCGCCTTCGACGGAAAGCTCGATGCCGATCATCAGCCCTTCGCCACGGATTTCGCGGATGAAGTCGAATTGCGAGGCAAGCTTTGCAAGCCCCTCGCGCAGCTCTTCGCCCCGAGCGCGGATATTCTCGAGAAGTTTTTCCTCTTCCACGACGCTCAGAAATTCAAGCGCCACGGCGCAAGCCAGTGGGCCGCCGCCAAACGTCGTGCCATGCATTCCGGGAGACACGCGAGCCGCAATGGCTTCGCTTGTAAGAATGGCGCCCAGAGGCAATCCGGCCGCGAGCGGCTTAGCGATTAAAGCGATGTCGGGCTTAGAGGCAAACTTCTGATAGGCAAAATAGCGTCCCGTGCGCCCAAGCCCGCACTGAATTTCATCTGCAATCAGCAAAGCGCCGTGATGGGTGGCAAGAGCGCGGGCGCGATTCCAGAAAGCTTCGCTAACAGGATAAATGCCCCCCTCCCCTTGAACAGTTTCAAGAAGGATGGCGCAAACGGCATCGTCGAATTTCGCTTCCAAATCGGCAATGTCGTTGAAGCGCACAAACTCGACTCCGGGAACTACCGGCGCGAAGGGCAAGCGATATTTTTCTGTGGCCGTAACGCTCATGGCGCCAAATGTGCGTCCATGAAAGGAATTTTCGAGCGCCAGGAAGCGATGTTTCTTCGCAGCCGTCCCGGCCGGTTCTTCGGGCTTGCGGCCCAGCAGACGAGCGAGCTTCATCGCACCGTCAATCGCCTCCGTGCCGCTATTAGCGAAGAACACGCGATCCATGCCTGACCATTCCACGAGTTTGCTCGCCAACGAGCCTTGAAACGCGTGGTGATAGAGGTTCGAGAGATGAATGGCGCGCGCGGCTTCGCGGCGAATCACTTTGACGATGCGAGGATGGGCATGTCCGAGCGCGTTGACGGCAATGCCGCCGAGAAAATCGAGATACTTCTTGCCCTTAGAGTCGAAAACATAAGCGCCAC
>JAWOLO010000605.1:0-4618 GCA_033853375.1 Terriglobia bacterium | reverse complement strand
TCGGTTCTGACCAGCCACGCCATGGCGCGACTCGAGTATCGCTTTCCTCTGGCTCTTGTGACCGCACTCCATCAACTTGCGACGGCTGTTTGGCTCGGCGGCTTACCGTTTCTGTTGATAACCATCCGTTCAGCATCCGCGCCCGAATTAGCGCGGCGACTCAGCGCCAGGTTCTCTCGGCTTGCGGTTGTCAGCGTCATAGTTCTTGCTTCCGCTGGCGTGATTTTGAGTTTTGCCTATGTCGGCTCAATCGGCGCAGTCTATGGCACTTCCTATGGAGCCATGGTTGCCACGAAAGCGATTCTCTTTGGTCTGCTCTTGTTCCTCGGCGCCCTGAATTTTCAACTCGTTCGCAGCGGCGAAGCGAGTTCCATCCTCGCAACCCTCAAGCGTTTTGGTGAAGCGGAAATTGGCATCGGCATTACCGTGATTCTCACGGCCGCGTCGCTGACTTCGCTTCCGCCCGCCATTGACCTCGTGCAGGATCGTGTTTCCGCACCAGAGATTCTCGCGCGCATGACACCTCGCTTGCCGCGCCTTTCCAGCCCGGCCATGAAGGATTTGCCCGAAGACGCGTACGCAGCGCAAAAGAAAGCCTTCGAGATGGGCTCGCTGTCCACGGAGTCTTTTGTTCCCGGCCAATCCGGCACGCGTCCCAACACTTCCGCCGAAAAAGCCTGGTCCGAATACAACCATCATTGGGCCGGAATCATCGTCCTCTGCGTTGGCCTTCTCGCGCTGTTCGCCCAAGCGGGAAGAATCCGCTGGGCGCGCAATTGGCCGCTGCTGTTTCTGGGCCTATCTGCTTTTCTCTTCTTGCGAAGCGACCCGGAGGTATGGCCGCTTGGACCGAACGGTTTTTGGGTGACTTTTGCTGATCCCGAAGTCCTGCTCCACCGCATCTTTGTCGCACTTGTGATCGCCCTCGCCGTATTCGAATGGCGCGTGCAAACCGGCCGCATCGCTTCTCCTAAGATCCGGCTGATTTTTCCGGTGTTGATCGCTGTTTCGGGCGCGCTGCTGCTCACGCACTCTCACAGCCTCGGCAATATCAAGGAAGAAGTGCTGGCCGAGCTCAGTCACATCCCGCTGGCAATTCTTGCGGTAACGGCTGGCTGGTCGCGCTGGCTCGAGTTGCGTTTGCCTGCGGAAAATCGCACGCGCGCATGGCTGGCGCGACTCTGGCCTGTGTGCATTTCTCTGATTGGAATTCTCTTGCTGAACTACCGCGAGATGTAAGTCGTGAGCCTGAATCGAGATAGAAGATACTCAGCGAGGCAGGGAAGGAAGCGAAGAAAGATTCTGGTTCCGGGACGTGGACTCGAACCACGATACTCAGCTCCAAAGGCTGATGTCCTACCGATTAGACGATCCCGGAATCGCTCCCAGCAGTTTAGCAGAGCCATGCAAGCCACCCAAAGTTTTCCATTCTGCAGATTCCCCTCGATAGACTCGATCCGCAGATAAACAGCCTGCTCAGCTTGACACAGCTTGCCGTCCCGTTCAGCATGGGGCCTCTTCCCACGGGAGATTTCATGCGAATACTTGCAAAAATTTGTCTGTCAGCGGTCCTGTCAGCCATTTCCTTGCCGCCAGCCTGCTCTCAAACTGCGATGCCTCAGACCGGACGTGTTGCACTTCGTGCAGCGCGCCTCATCGACGGCAAAAGCGAAACCGTTGTGAATCATGGCGTGATCTTGGTCGAAAACGACAAAATCACCGCCGTCGGCTCTGGGCTGACGATTCCTTCGGACGCCAAAGTCATTGACCTGGGCGATGCCACGCTGCTTCCCGGGTTTATCGACGCGCATACGCACTTGCTGTCAGAAATGGATGGCACGAACGTTACATTGCAGGACGTGGAGATGCTGCGCATTGTCGCCACGCAAAGTACGGCGCAGCGTGCCTTGCTGGGGGCCAAGCTCGGCAGGGAAGACTTGGAAGCTGGAATTACCACTGTGCGCGATTTGGGCAATTCGGGCGTCAACGGCGACGCGGCACTGCGGGACGCCATAGATAAAGGCTGGCTGCCGGGACCGCGTATGGTAGCGGCCACGCGAGCTCTCGCCCCGCAAGGCGGCCAGTTTGGATGGCTCACGCCGGAGGCGCAGCCCATCATTGAGCAGGAATACGTGACCATTCACGGGCCGGAGAGCGCGCGCCAAGCCGTGCGCCAGGCCCTTTATGACGGCGCGAATTGCATCAAGGTCATCGTGAATGGCTCTCCGGCTCCGGTGACTCTCGACGAGATGAAAGCCATCGTTGAGGAAGCGCACACAATGGGTGTCAAGGTCGCCGCGCACGCCATCGGAGACAGGGCCACCCGAATCGCGGCGGAAGCAAGTGCGGATTCCATAGAGCATGCGTATATCGTGCCCGATGACGTTTTGAAAATGATGGCCGAGAAGCACATTTTCCTGGTTCCGACCGACGGAACATTGCAAACATTTGAAGAGATGAGTTTTGGAACGCGTCAGCCGAGCGCTGAAGAAAGGGGCCGGGCAGAGAAGGAGTTTCAGCCGTTTGTCGAAAGATGTCACGACCGCTTGCGTCGCGCACGCAAAATGGGCGTGCTTATCGCGTCCGGTTCCGACATGTACTTGACCATGCCGAGGAGAAATCGCGGGCAGGCCAGCTTGCTGGTGTTTGAAGCCTACGCGGAAGCGGGCATGACGCCCATGGAGATCATTCAGGCGGCCACGCGAAATGGCGCGGAATTGCTCGGCATGCTGAATCGAATTGGCACGTTGGAAGCCGGAAAACTGGCTGACATCATTGCCGTGCCGGGCGATCCGCTGAAGGACGTGAAAGCGTTGGAGCGTGCCAAGTTTGTGATGAAGGGCGGCATCGTAGTGAAAAGTGAAAAATAATTGCGAACTTCCTTTGTCCGCCAAAAGTTTAGCGAAGAGAACCCTTGAGGGCATTTCAAGCGAATCGCGCTCTTGTGCTTCGGCGTTTTTGATGAGCAGGAAATCTGCTTTCATTCAACATCGAAGAAAGCTGCCACCCATTTCATCTCAAAGAGAGATGTTCAAAGTGATCTCTGGCCTGCCAATGTGCGCACGCCTCGCGTTTCTGCTAAATTGATACAGTCGTTTCCATCGCCGGAGAGGTGGCCGAGCGGTTTAAGGCGCACGCTTGGAAAGCGTGTGTAGGCTAACCCCTACCGTGGGTTCGAATCCCACCCTCTCCGCCACTCCTTTAGGGTACGGTCCGGAGAGATCCTTTACAGAACGTTCCGGGGAGATAGTTTACACCTTTGGGCCAAAAGGGTTGTGTAAGGGTTGCAGAGTTTTCTCCTCCAAATCGATATAGCCGAGATCATAGTCCATAAAGCTCACCAACCAGATGCCGTCATCGACCTCTTTGATACCCACCGCTTGACCCGCGAGAGCGGTGCTGAGATTGATTTTCTTCTTGTAAATGCAGATTCTTCCGCAGCAGGTGACCAGAGCTGTCCGGTCGTGGAACGGATAAGAGAGCTCTCCGATGCCGCGATAGGGCCGCAGGGAAGGTTGGTAGACGTCGGCGGGATACTTCATAGCGAGAGCTTCATGGGGGCGCTGGTTGTTGAATTCGTGAACGAAGGCATCGAACTTGGCTTGTTGCTGGAGGAAGTTGCAACCGGCGGGCCGGGTAGCTTCCATTTTTAAGGTTCGATGCATGCGTTCATGGCGGCCGTTCTGTTGAGGGTGGCCGGGCTGGATACGCTCGATCGCGATGCCGAGCCTGAGCCACCAAACCGAGAGCCTACTCAGGTTGAAGAGACTATTGGGTGAGGCAAAGGGAACGCCGTTGTCGGAGCGAATGGCATCGGGCAAACCGCGTTCCTTGAACAAACGTTCAAAGGCGGTAAAGGCAGGCTGTTCCTTGACGGACTCCATGGCTTCGCAGAGCAAAAGAAAACGGCTGGCGTAGTCCGAGACGGTCAGCGGGTAACAGTATTTTCTGTTGCCCAGCAGGAACTCGCCTTTGTAGTCGGTGCACCACAATTCGTTCGGCCGGTGCCCGAGCGACAACGGGGTGCCCTGCGCGCGACGCCGCACCCGCCCGCGGCGTTCGACGAGGCCATGGCGATCCAGGACCGCATGGATCGTGCTTTTAGCGGGGATGGGAATCCCGGAGAAGCGGCGCAACAAGCGCTCGCGGATTTTCCGCGCGCCCCAGCTGGCGTGCTCGCGTTTGACATTGAGAATGTAGTTTTCGACTTGAAAGGGCAGCTGGTTGGCGTAGCGATAGGGCCGCCGGCTGCGGTCGGTGAGTCCATGGATCCCACATTCCTGATACCGATCGAAGATTTTGTAGCCGGTCTTGCGCGAGATCCCAAACTCTCGGCACAGGTCCGCCATTGCCTCACCGGCCAGCCGGCGCGCGACAAACCGCAGTCGTTCGTCCATCACCGAACACTCCTTCCAGGGCATCGCTCCCCCCCTTTCAGAGGGAGGAAGTGTTACCCATGTGTCCGGTACAACCTGTTACCTATGTCTCAGGTCGCTCAACCCGCGTCCATCGCGGGTTTCAGCCCCTTCAGCTAACAACGGCCCACGGCTCAAAGGCCCGTTTTGCAAACGTCTGCGAACGCAAGCCCGAGCTAGCTGTGCCCGCGACCGGATCTCGG
>JAWOLO010000604.1:0-2980 GCA_033853375.1 Terriglobia bacterium | reverse complement strand
TCCACGGCCGCGCAGTATTTTCACCTGCTGCGCCGCCAGGCGTGCCGCCCGTGGCGCAAGCCCCTCATTGTTTTCACCCCAAAAAGCACGCTGCGCCATCCCGACGCCAGCTCCAGCATCGAAGAATTTACGCATGCTCGCTTTCTGCCACTGGTTCCTGATCGCGAAATAAACGATGCTTCGCGCATCCTGATCGCCAGCGGGAAAGTCGGGCACGAATTGCGCGCCGAACGCCGCCGCCGCAAGGATGCCGGGACAGCCATTTTCCTTCTCGACCAACTCTACCCGATGCCCCGCGCGGAAATTTCCGCAGCGCTCGCCCGGCATCCGAATGCGCGTGAAATCGTCTGGGTGCAGGAAGAGCCCGGAAACATGGGCGCCGCCGGGTTCGTCCTTCCCCGGCTTGAGCGGATTGCCAAAGCGGCGGGTTTGGGTTTGCGCTCGGTGAAGCGCTCGCCCAGCGCCAGCCCCGCTACGGGCTCCGCCAAAGCCCATGAGCTGGAGCAGAAAACCCTTCTCGCGCTGGCATTCACAACCGCAAGCACCAGCTAGCGTCTGGTCTTAACAGTCCGTTCACACGAACGTAAACGCCACGTTACCTTCGGGAGCGAAACCTCTGCCACAATTGGCCGTGAAGCGAAAAGCCTAAATGAGCCGAATCGTTCCTGCTCCTATCACCAATCGCGAGGCTACGATACACTCTCTTCAGGCTGGCGTAGCGCGCCCTATGGGCATGAAACGCGTTCTTATCATCGAAGACGACCGCGACATTGTTGAATTGGTTCGCTATAACCTCGCCAACGAAGGTTTCCAGGTTACCGCAGCCCACGACGGCGCGACCGGCCTTGCCACGCTTAAGAAAACGCCTCCGGATCTTCTGCTCCTTGACCTCATGCTTCCCAAACTTTCCGGCCTCGAAATCTGCCGCGAGATTCGGCGCAACGAGTCGCTCAATCGCTTGCCGATTCTCATGTTGACAGCCCGTGGTGAGGAAGCCGATCGCGTGGTCGGACTGGAGATGGGGGCCGACGATTACGTGACGAAGCCGTTCAGCCCGCGGGAATTGATAGCGCGGGTCAAGGCGCTGCTTCGCCGGGCCGAGCCGCCGTCGGACGTTCCGCGCCCCGTCGAAATTGGCAAGTTGACCATTGACCCGGCTGCCTATCGGGTGAGCCAGTGCGGCAAGCAGGTGGTGCTCAGCACACTGGAATTCCGGCTTCTCTATTACCTGGCCTCGCGCCCGAACCGCGTGTTTACTCGCGATCAGTTGCTGGATGCGGTTTGGGGGACGGATCGCTTCGTCACGCCGCGGAGCGTAGATGTCTACGTGCGCCGGCTCCGCGAAAAAATCGAGACGGACCCGGAGAACCCCATACACTTGAAAACGGTTCGCGGGGCCGGGTATCTTTTCGAGACACGTGCGGCTTAGTCTCTTCTGGAAACTCGGGGTTGCTTTTTTCGCGCTGCTGATCGCAGTCCTGCTGCCCGTCGATTACTACGCGGAGCGGACTCTGCGCCGCGATTATGAGCGCGCGGGCTTCGAGCAACTCTCTGCCATCGCGCGCATCGCGCTGACAAGCCCTCCTCCGGCTTCTTCTCTCTCCACAACTTCTCGGACGCCCTCTCCCGAACTTCGTGAATGGCTTGCCAGAATGGCCGCGAGTGGTGTTCGCGTTACGGTGATTACTTCCGATGGCCTGGTCCTGGCGGATTCCCAGTCCGATCCGCAAACCATGGAAAATCATGCGGGGCGCCCGGAGATTCGCGAAGCCTTGGCAAAGGGCGATGGTCTTTCGGTTCGCCACAGCGTCACCATCAATCGTGACCTGATGTATTACGCCACTCGATTGTCCATGCCCTCTGGTCCTCCGGTCATTTTGCGTTTCGCCCTGCCTCTTCGCACCGTAAACGACGAAGTGTGGGCATTCCGCCGACGGCTTTGGCTTTCTTCTTTGGCAATGCTCATAGTTACCGGAATAGCCTCTCTTCTCATTTCGCGTTCTTTCTCTCGCCGGGTCGAGCGCCTTCAATCCTTTTCTCGTCGCGTGGCGGAGGGGGATTTTCGACCTATTGAGGCGGATCGTTCCGGCGACGCGCTCGAAGTGCTGGCAGTTTCGTTGAATGATACGGCGGCCCGCCTGGACCGCGCGATTCACAGCTTGACGGAGGAGCGCAACCTGTCTGCGGCGATACTACGCAGCATGGCGGAGGGAGTCGCGGTGGTCGACGCCAACGAATGCCTGGTCTTTGCGAATCAAGCCTTTGCGGAAATTCTGGAACTGGACGCTCCGCCGCAATCCGGGAGCTTCCTGGTCGAAGTGGTGCGCCAAACAGAGTTGCTGGAAGCTGTGCGCGCGGTTTTGCAGGGCTCGCCGCGCGTGGTGACTGAAATCATTACCGGAACACTGCGCCAGCGTTTCTTCGCGGCGACCGCCGCTTCCGTCAAAGCCGCGGAAAAGTCCGGCGCGGTCGTCGTGCTTCATGACATAACGGACCTACGCAAGCTCGAACGCGTACGCCGCGATTTCGTCGCCAACGTATCGCACGAACTCAAGACACCGCTTACGGCAATTCAGGGTTTTGCGGAAACTCTAATCGGCGGTGCGGTCGAGGACCCTCAGAATCGCATCCGCTTCCTGCAGATTATTCTCGACCATTCGCGCCGTCTCGCGCGGCTCACTGACGACCTTCTCGAACTTTCCAAGATGGATGCCGACCGCCTCGAGCTAGAGGTGGATCGCCTGAGTGTCGCGCAGTTCGTGCAGAGCTGCCTCGAAACCACCCAACGCGCTGCAGCCGCAAAACATCTCCGCGTCTCTGCTGTTTTGCAGGAATCCCTTCCGGACATTGCTGCCGATCGCCGGCGCCTCGCTGAGGTTTTGCAAAACTTGCTCGACAACGCGATTCAATACACGCCTTCGGGAGGCAAGATTGTAGTTTCCGCTTCGTCTGAAGGCAACGAAGTCACTTTCACCGTCTC
>JAWOLO010000603.1:0-6122 GCA_033853375.1 Terriglobia bacterium | reverse complement strand
GTAGTGATTCCCGAGCGCCGCGCCGCTGGCCTCACCGACACAGTAGCTCGCTCTTCGGCGGGAGCGCTGGCGCATCTGCCTGTGGCCAAAGTCACGAATCTCGCTCGCGCGATGGAAGAATTGAAGGAAGCCGGCTACTGGCTCGTGGGATTGGATGAGCGCGCGGACAAGAGGTATACGGAGGTGGACTACACTTCGCCGGTGGGCATCGTTCTCGGTAGAGAAGGCCAGGGGCTGCATGAATTAACGCGCAAACGCTGCGACTTCGTTGTTTCGCTGCCGACTACCGGCCCGGTCAAATCCCTCAATGTGTCTGTCGCCGCCGGCGTCGTCCTCTTCGAGGCCCTCCGCCAGCGCAACGCAGCTTCGCGAACAAAGTGAATGCGAGTGGCCCATCGCCCGCTCTCGTGCGGCAAAAGAGGAAGGGTGTCATTCCGAGCCTGCCTGCCGCAGGCAGGCGAAGCGAGGAATCCTGGCTGGATTGCAACTCAACTCAGGTCCAGGGCAGCGCTGAAATCTTCTACTTGTCGTACTGAATCAGCGAAAAGACATCCACGCCGTTCAGCTTCTTGCGGCCGCCGAGAAAAGTCAGCTCCACCGCAAACGCCGCGCCTTCTAGCGTGCCTCCAAGCTTCTGGACGAGTTTCGCCGTCGCGGAAGCAGTCCCGCCGGTCGCCAGCAGGTCGTCGCAAATAATCACGCGCTGGCCCGGCCTCACCGCGTCTTCATGTATCTCCAGCGTGTCCGTCCCGTATTCGAGCGCATACGAAATGCTCGCTGTTTTGGAGGGCAGCTTTTTCGGCTTACGTACCGGCACAAAGCCCGCTCCCAAGCGGTACGCCAGCGCCGGCGCGAAAATGAATCCGCGCGCCTCGATGCCTGCCACCACATCAATCGTGTGGCCATGGTAGTGCTCGCACAAACGGTCCACCAGCGTGTGGAATCCCTGCTTGTCCTTCAGCAGCGTGGTGATGTCATAAAACAAGATCCCTGGCTTCGGGTAATCCGGCACTTCGCGGATCAATTTCTTCAAGTCATTCATTCACCCGTTCTCCTCGCGGTTGGAATTCGATCAGCCTTGATGCCCGTCAGGCTACTCCCTAATGTGTGTCCTGACATCGTAGGGGCGGCGCTTGTTTACCCTGAGCTTCGAAGGGCCCCGCCCGCTGCGAGCCCCATTTGGAACATTCACTGGACATTCCTTCGCTATCGCCGTTTCACGCACTCGTACTAATCACAAACCCGCCTTCGTACTGCGTCTCCACTGCCGCTGGTTCTTCGCGCACGTCCGTCACCTCAGAACCGAACGGCCCGCGCTCCAACAGCTTCCGCAATTCCTTGTGTTGTTCCGGCGTGCCCATGGCAAACACTTCCACGCGCCCGTCCCAAAGATTTCTTACGAAGCCTCGGACTCCCACCTTTTCCGCGGCGCGCTGCGTGAAGAAGCGAAAACCCACACCCTGGACCATGCCGGACACGAAATAGCGCTTTGCTGACCTGGTTTCGCTCACAAGCCAAAAAATTGTAGCAGACGCGCGCGGTTTCTTCCTCTTGCATCGAGGAAAAATTGTCCGATCAACGGATTTCTCGTCGTTTGCGTTAGACTGGGGACTGAAGCATTTCAACCGGCGTCTGCGTCGCTCCAGGCTGCCCGGCGGAACATTGCGCGCATCTAAATGTTTATGACCCAGGCCAGATCAAATCCCAGTCGCTTTCGCGATTTCTCGCTGCTCCCCGCGCTTCTCTTTGTGCTGACCTTTAGCGCTTCGCCGCTTC
This sequence comes from Terriglobia bacterium, assembly GCA_033853375.1. Classification (GTDB taxonomy): domain Bacteria; phylum Acidobacteriota; class Terriglobia; order Acidiferrales; family UBA7541; genus Acidiferrum. Next base: position 4,346 of record JAWOLO010000603.1, on the reverse strand, counting down.
TCGCGCAAGATGTGCCTCAAGGCCCGATGGCGCCTCCACCTGATCATCATGTTATCCGCATCGGCAATGAACCTGAGCCACCCGCGCCGCCCTCGCTTCCGGAGCCTGAAATCATCCAGCGCTTCTCCCGGAAGGAAGACGAGTACCTCGCCATGCGCACGCATTTCACCTACAAGAAAACCATTCGCATCGAAGAGTTCGGCCCAGACGGCAAGCCCTCCGGCGAATATGTCCTGGTAATGGCGCCTGAGCGCGACGCGGACGGAAAAATCTACGAGCGAGTCGTGCAGCGTCCGCAATCCACCATGCCGCATTTTTTTCTTCGCTCGGAAGACCTGGAAGGCTTAGAACGCATTCCCGCGTTTCCGCTGACCACCGCTCAGCTCGCGAACTACAACCTGAAATATCTTGGCAAAGAGCAGGTCGATGAAGTCAATTGCTATATTTTTCAAGTGAAGCCGAAGACTGTCGAACGCCAGAAGGCTTATTTTGACGGCGTCGTTTGGGTCGATTCTCAGTATCTTGAAGTGGTGAAAACTTACGGGCAGTGGATGACCGACCTCGGCCCAGTGCGCGTCATTAAAGACTTGCCTTTTAGCTTGTTCGAAACCTACCGCGAAAACGTCGAAGGGAAATACTGGTTTCCGGACTACTCGCGCTCCGACGACACCGCGGACGTAAAAGGCCAGCAGATTCCTGTCCGCATCGTCATCAAGTGGACCGACTTCAAGCCGCTTCCGGCCACCCCGCAACCGGCCGCACTCGCTACCAACCCTCCGGCCCACGCAAATCCCTGACTCTTTGCTGAAATTGGCCGTTGAGTGTCATCCCGAGCGTAGCGAGGGATCTGCTTCTCTCCTGAAACTTACTTCCATCCGTTCCGCACTCGATTCAGTACCTCCGGTAATTCCTCCAGCGACTGGATCAGGAACTCCGGCCGCGCCGCGCGCAGGCGTTTCTCCGTCGGAAAGGGCCCCAGCACGCCAATCGCTCGCACACCTGCGTGTCTCGCCATCTCGACGTCTTGCGGCGCGTCGCCAACGTACACGCAGCACGCTGCTTGCAACTCCATTTGCCGCAGTGCGAGCCGCAGCGGCTCCGGATGCGGCTTTTTTCTCCGCGTATCTCCGCTGTAAACGCGCGCCGCAAAAAGGCGCGTCAACCGAAATTCGCGCAATTGCCCCACCACGCGGTCGCGATCCCCGCTGGTTACCAGGCCAAGATCGTGTTTCGTTCGAATCGCCTCGAGCACGCGCCGCGCCCCCGAAATCAGTTTCGGTTGATGCTTCGCATAATGCGTGCGCCATGCCAGGTCTGCCTCGTCCCAAAGTTTCCGTGGCAACTTCGCCGCGCGGTATACTTGATACCAGTTCGGCGAGTAGTGGCGCTCCAATTCCTCGATTCCCCACGCGATGCCCATTTCCTTGAACATGGCCAGATACGCAGAAGTGTCCGCATGGTAGGAATCGATCAGGGTGCCATCCCAATCGAACAGCACGCCTTGCAAATCCGGTTTTTCTTTCGCCGCCATTGCGCCTCAGAGTAACAGAAAACCTTTTGCGTGATCCCATTCCTGGTTTTGTTTCGAGGCATTTCGGTAGGAAGGGGATAGATGCTGTGAGGAGCGATCAGGAGGCAGCAGCGGAAATTACGCTCTCAGAAAACGCGAAGGCACATGATCATCGTGATCAAACTGAACATCATCGAAATGCGCCGCTACTCCATACCAGCCCGGCATGGCGGCAGCTTCCGTGCGGCAGATTCGCGCCATCGTTGTCATAACCACGCTGCCGAGACCCATTGGTTTACTCACGAGCACAACTTCCAGCTCCACGCGCGTCCCCACGGCCAATTCTTTCGGGCACAGGAAATAGACACCGGTCGAGCTGATGTTGCGCATCACCAGCGTGATGGGATATCGCTCGGGAACGCCGCCGACCGCGCGGAGGCGCAGCGGCAGCTTCAGCTTGGCGCGCGGGTATTGGCGCTGTTCGGGATGCACGCCCACCGCATGCGTCGGCACGCGCACGAATTGCCGTGGCAGCGAGGATCGCAGCAGGGGAACCACGCGTAAGGCCGGCGTACGCGGTAATTTAGCAGCGACCGGTTGTGCCACGGGCAAAAGTTGGGACCCTGCAGGCAAGACTTGCGGCATGGCCGCCGCAAACTGCGTTGCCGGAGCCGCTTCTCTCGGCTCTGCGGCGGACCTGTCTGGCCAGGCTTCGGCTGGAAATGCGCGTTTCGTCGCGCTCATTTCGCCCCTCAGAGACGAAACTTCGCTAGTGCTGGCTTTGGCCCAACAAGCTACTGCGCTAACTTAAACTTTCTGGAAATCCCACGCCCGTGGGAGCGGTGGGACGCTAAGATGCCACTCCAAAAAGTCAAAGTCAACCTGTGGAAAAACCTGAAAGTGTCTTATCATCTAACACTTAGTAATGGTACGTAAACTCGTACACTACATTCTGTGGATTCCCGCCACGGAAAGCCCAACCAATATGGTCGTCGACACTTCGGCTTTTTCCGGCTATTCGTACTTGTTTGGATGTTCTTCCGAATTGTGGATCGTTTGTTGGTTTCTTTTGACGGTCCTTTTCGGATGGATTTGGCTTCCAATCCCAGCTATCTCTTGAACTTGGCCAAGAAGCAGAATATGTCCACCACAACAACCCCAATAGCGGCTTCCTCGAAGGCCACGCGGTCCCCCGCGCGTCAATCCCTTCCTCATGCCTCGCCCGGTACCTCGCCACTCGTCCTAGGTGCTTTCGTCGCCGTTTACATCCTCTGGGGCTCGACCTATCTGGCCATACGCGTTGGCGTGGAGACCGTTCCTCCGCTGATGCTGGCCGGCCTTCGGCACTTCACCGTCGGATTGCTGCTTTATCCCATCCTGCGCTGGAAGACCGGGGTCCGGCCCTCCGCCGCGAATTGGAAATCGGCCGCCGTGACCGGCTGCTTGTTGCTGTTTGTCGGAAATGGCGGCGTCAGTTGGGCCGAGCAAATTGTTCCCTCGGGCATTACCGCGTTGCTGGTGACCATGGTTTCGCTCTGGCTGGTCATTGTGGATTGGCTGCGTCCCGGCGGGCACAGGCCGGTGCCCAAAGTGATTCTCGGACTCATCCTGGGCTTTGCGGGAGTGGCGCTGCTGGTCGGCCCCTCGCACTGGGGAGGGTCCGAGCCCGTGGACCTGCGCGGCGTCGCCGTTTTGGTAATTGCCTGCTTCGCCTGGGCTTGCGGATCCATCTACTCGAAGCATGGCAGCATGCCCAGTTCGGCTCTGTTGGGAGTCGCGATGCAGAGTTTCTCGGGCGGCGTCGCTCTTCTGATAGCCGGCCTCGTCTCGGGGGAATTTCATCGCTTCCATTTTGCTACTGTCTCCTGGCGTTCCTGGGTCGCGCTGGCCTATCTGATCGTATTTGGCTCGGGCATTGGCCTCAGCGCCTACATTTACATTCTGCAGAAAAGCACAGCGGCGCGCGTGGCCACTTATGCGCTCGTAAATCCCGTGGTGGCGCTCATTCTCGGATGGCTTTTTGCCGATGAAATCATCTCTCTGCGCACGGTCGTCGCCACTGTCGTCATTCTTACTGCGGTTGTCCTGGTGATCACCGCTCCGCATCGCGTTCCCGCGCGAAGGGATGACCTGGAACCCGTCCCTGCCCCCGGCGAAGTCTGAGCACAAAGAAGAGGTTGGCAGTTTACAGGTCACAGTTGACCGTCCCGGAAAAATGGAAAAGCGAAAAAGGAGAATGGTTGATCCCACCACTCCATTGGATGGGAAAGAGTACGTCAACCGAATTTGAACGTTGCACGTTTGGGAGGAGGCGGAGAGCCGGGAGAGGGGGTCGCAAGTGTGGCAAAGAAAGGACTTGCGCGAGGGGGTTTTGGGAAGTGTGGCAATGATTAGACTTACGGATCGGTTTTTCGGATGTGTGGCAAATAAAGGAGTTAGCGACTGGTGACTGGAGATTGGTGGAGAGGGGCAAAGACAGGAAAAGAGAGACCCCCTCCGTTGCACGGGAAAGAGTGTGGAAGCGATTGATGGCAAAGGAGTTGGGAGTGCTCCGTTGCGTAAAAGAGTGCGGAACCGATTGAAAACAAGGGCGTTAGATAGACACACTACTCTCGAGGGATTTTGAGAAGTAGCGTTGCGGAGTCGCATGGGGTTTGGCAGGGTAGAATAGAAAATCGTGCCTGAAGCAAAAACCGCATTATACTATATCGATACTATTTGTCAAGCGATACATAAGTCGTTTGGATGCTGGAGGTTAGAACGGAAGAACTTTTCCGTTTGGATCGCCTGTTTGTCAGCGAGATTTAAGTTGTTTGAATTGTGCGCGGTAGGAGAG
>JAWOLO010000602.1:0-19912 GCA_033853375.1 Terriglobia bacterium | reverse complement strand
AGCGAATCCGCTTCCACGCCCTTGATGTCGTTCAGATTGAGCTCGGCAATGAGCGTCACGTCAAAGCCGATTTGCTCACTTCGCTGCGTGAGCCGTTTTGTGTACGCCCAGGTGGCTTGCATATTTTCGTTTTCGACGTTGCGCAGCCAACCTCCAAAAACAGGCAGCCAGTATCCGTATCTCATCGCGGTCCTCCCGTGACGGCAACGCGTTCCGCATGCTTTGCTTCGTGGCGTTGCGCCTCTGCAATCAGAAAATCGGCGAGTCGCGCATAGGGATTGAATCCGATCACGCGGACAGGATCGGCCACGAAATTCGAAAGCGCATTCACATCGTAATAAAGCTGGCGCCCGGTGCGCTCGTCGAAAACGTATTCGATGCCGCCGACTTCGACTCCCGCCAGTTCGACGATGCGTTCGATGTCTTCGACAATCTGCGGAGGCGGTTCGTAGCCTTCGACTTTCATGCCGGTCTTCGGCGCGTCGACGGGGCAGGCGATGCGCGTCAGCTCCTCGCCGCGCGTATTCTGGCAAATGTCCGCGGGACACAGGTTGAAACTTTCGCCGGTGATGTGAATTCGAATGGCGTAGAGATATTTGCCGCCGAGAACTTCGACGCGCGTAATGATGCCGTCGCGGGCGGTGAAGGCTTCCTGCACGAGCGCGGTCGAATCGATGCCGAAGTAAAGCCGATTCGCTTCGACTGCGACACGCAATTGGTCCGGAGTACTGAAACGCTCAATCCCCGCGCCGCTCCCGCCGATGTTTGGTTTCAGCACGACGGGGTAGCCGATGGCCTCTGCCGCGGCCAACGCCTGCGAAGGGTGATTGATGACGCGCGCTTTGGGATAGGGAAGGCCGAGTTTTTCCAGGTTGGTGAGCTGCTGCGCTTTGGAAATTTCGTGCGCAAAACAGCGGTAGCCGTTCACGACGCGGACGCCCTTGGCCTCGAGGTGCGCGAGGTAATTCAGTGTGTAGAAAATCCCGTGGGCTAAGCCGCGTTGCCAGGCGGAAGGGCTCATGCGATTGAAGAGTAGGGAATACTCGCCTTCGGGCGACGCTGCGTCATAGTAGTGGTGGCGCGCGTCGATCTTCAACCAGTTTACGCCTCGTTCGTCGAGCTGTTGAAATAGCGGCCGGAACCAGTCCGGATGCTCGTAATAAATGGCAATGGGCTTCTCTGGCCCGCGGGCATTGCCATTGGAATCCGTGCTCATGAAACCTCCCATTCCCAGATGCTTCGCCCTTCGCAGAAAATGAAAAAGGCCGCTCTTGCTGAGCGGCCCTGAAATTCTTGCGGTTCGTAATTCGCGTTATACCGAAGAACTTCCGTGGCCGCCATGAGCGACGCACATACACATGCAGCAGCATCGACAAGCGCAGGCCTGGTGCAGCTTCACGAAAGTTCGGTTGACTTGGCAGCTTTCCATGATCCCCGTTTGCGTCAAAGCGGTCAGTGCAAGGCAACCCTGAATCGCGACCGATCCTAAACACTTTCTCATGACATGTTTAAGACCGCAACATTTGTATTTTATTCCATTACGACCATCCGAGCAGGTCAGGCCGGTTGCGGCGCGTTTTCTGCATAGCCTTCTGCTGGCGCCATTTGGCGACTTCCGCATGGTTTCCGCTGATGAGAATTTCCGGCACTTTCCAGCCACGGTAGTCGGCAGGACGAGTGTAATGGGGGAAATCCAAGAGGCAGTGGCGAGTGACGAGTGGCGAGTGGCGAGCCGAAGAAGAAACGGCTTGCGCCGAATCGGAGGTAATTGCAGCGGAAAAAGATTCGTTCTGCGAGGAGGCCTCGTTGCCGAGGGCGCCGGGGAGAAGACGTGTGACGGCATCCATGACGAGCATCGCCGGCAACTCACCGCCGCTTAGCACGAAATCTCCGATGGAAATCTCCTCGGTCGCGAGGTGCTCCGCCACGCGTTCGTCCACTCCTTCGTACCGCCCACAAATCAGGATAATTCGTTGAAGTTGCGAGTACCTGCGCGCCATTTCTTGCTCGAAAAGCTTTCCCGCCGCGGACATCAGCACAATCGCCGTGCTGGGATCTTGTGTATTTTGCTTTGAGGCGTCGCCGACGCTGCGGCCCAAAAGAGATTCGACAGCTTCAAACAGCGGCTCCGGCTTCAAGACCATGCCCTCGCCGCCGCCGAAGGGCCGGTCGTCCACAGTGCGGTGGCGGTCTTTCGTGAACTCTCTCAGGTCCTGAACATGCACATGAATGAGCCCGGCCTCCCGCGCCCGGCGGACGATGCCGTGATCGAGTGGCCCTGTGAAAAACTCAGGAAAAATGGTGATGAGATCGAATCGCATAGTAATTCTTTAGTGTATTGCATTATGCATGGTGACGCCCCGCAACGGAGTCTCCGATGTCAATTCAGATCGCGGAGCCCTTCGGGCAGCACCACGTCGATGCGCCGCGCCTGTAGATCGATTTTCGTGCAGATGTCTTCCGCCAGGGGAATCAGGAGTTCACCTTGCGAAGTATCCACTTCGAGGAACGGCGTCCCTGGAGTTTTGTCCCCGGGAAACTGCACATCACGGACCGTGCCGAGCAAAGCAGGAGCTTCAGCAAGCGAGCACGGAGAGGAAGCTGCGACCGGACGCGCCGCAGGTGTTTCGAACACGCTGCACCCGATCAGGTCCGAGACGAAATACTGGCCGGACGGCAAATTCACGCGTTGTTCGATCGGCAGGAGCACTTCGAATCCGCGAAGTTTCTCGGCCGCAGAAATCGAATTCACACTTTCGAAGTGAAACACGATCTGTCCGCGATGGTTTTGGCTCAACCAGCAGGACTGCAACTTCACAGGCTGCGGCTCGCCTTTGCCCTGCGGATCTCGGAGAAAGACTTCCTGCAATTTCGTGAGCCGTTCGGGAAAATCGGTGAGGATTTCGGCGGCAACTTCACCTTTGTTGCCACGCGCGCGGAGGACGCGCGCCACCAGGACCCACCGTGGAGTCTCTGCGTTCAACGGGATTTGCATTTGACGCGGCGCGTGAAAGCCGCCGCAAAGAGCATCAGTCTTCGAGAATCTCAAGCGTGAAGCGCTTCTTCAACTTCATCCCGGCCGCACCTAGAAGAGTGCGAACCGCCTTGGCTGTTCGTCCCTGGCGCCCGATCACTTTTCCCAAATCTTCGGGGTGCACGCGCAACTCCAACACGGTCACCTGCGACCCCTCAACGGACTTCACTTGAACGTCTTCGGGATGGTCCACGAGGGCCCTGGCGATTGCTTCGACCAGCTCCTTCATTTGGGCAACTCCGCTTGAGCTAATTTCCAGCGGCACCTTACCGCGCCCTCCAGAAACGGTCAACGCCTCACTGGCACCACGGGGCAGTAAAGTCACAACCACCATGGAACGCCGTCCCGGTCGAACCGGAACGAGCAATTTTCAGGGAGCTGGGATGTGCGTTTACGCGATTTTCTGCTGACGTAGAAAACTGCGTACTGTATCGCTGGGCTGTGCGCCCAGTCCAATCCAATGCTTGATGCGCTCGACGTCGAGCTTAATCTCCGCAGGCTTCTTCAGCGGATCGTAGGTTCCTACCGCTTCTCTGACGCGGCCATCGCGTGGCCGAGTTCTCTCGATCACCACCACGCGGTAATAGGGCTTCTTCTTCTTGCCAATCCTGGACAACCGAATCGTGAGCACTAACGCGATCCTCCTAAACTCAAACCATTGTAGCGTGTCTCGGTGCTTGGCGGCAAACAAACTCTTCGGGTAATCGGGCTCCCTCAAATGTGCCCCAGGGAGGGTAACCCGTCGGGGGTCTCTTAAGTCTTTTCCCAGTGCAGCACGAATCTCCCCGCGGACGGCCACAGCTTGACCGAGCGTGCCTGCCTTTGCCTACTTTCACAAACTCGCTGTGGACTCTTGCAAACGGTTGCAGGAAAATCTCCGCCATGTCACTCAACACATTTCGTCTCACGGCAATTTCGTTCCTTGTTCTTCTTTGTGGTTCTTACTCGGCCGCACAATCTACATCGAACGCAAACTCATCCGGCGTCACTCCTCGCCCTGCTTACTTAGATCCGAATCTCCCCGTTGACCAGCGCGTCGACGATCTTGTATCCCGCATGACTACGGAAGAAAAGGCTTCGCAAATGCAGGATGTCGCGCCTGCCATTCCTCGCCTGGGAATTCCTGCTTACAATTGGTGGAACGAAGGCCTGCACGGGGTCGCGCGCGCCGGGCATGCCACAGTCTTCCCGCAAGCGATCGGGCTTGCCGCCACTTGGGACACCGACCTCGTCCATCGCATTGCCGACGTGATCTCCACGGAAGCCCGTGCTAAGTACAATGACGCCATTCAGCACGGAAATACCGGCCGCTATTTCGGCCTGACGTTTTGGTCTCCCAACATCAATATCTTTCGCGATCCGCGCTGGGGACGCGGCCAGGAAACCTATGGCGAAGATCCTCTCCTCACCAGCCGGATTGGCGTGGCCTTTGTCACCGGACTGCAAGGCGACGATCCCAAGTATTTGAAAACGGTTTCAACTCCCAAGCATTTCGCTGTTCACAGCGGACCAGAGACTTTGCGTCATCGCTTCGATGTGCCGGTTTCCGCGCACGATTTTGCTGACACGTATGCTCCGGCATTTCGCGCCACGGTGATGGAAGGCCATGCCGATTCCGTCATGTGTGCGTACAACGAAGTACGCGGAACACCAGCATGCGCAAATCATTTTTTGTTGGACACGCTGCGCGATAAGTGGGGCTTCAAAGGGTACGTCGTTTCGGATTGCTGGGCCATCAGCGACATTCATCAGGGGCATGGATATGTTTTGACGCTCGAACAAGCGGACGCCCTCGCGGTTAAAGCGGGAACCGATTTGAGTTGCGGGCCGGAATACACGGCACTGCCCTTCGCCGTGGAAAATCGCCTGCTCTCCGCCGCCGATGTCGATCGCGCGGTGAAGCATCTGTTTGAAGCGCGATTCCGCCTGGGCATGTTCGATCCGCCGGAGTCCGTACCGTGGTCGAAGCTGACCCTCGCGGACAACGATACGCCGGCCCATCGCCAACTCGCTTTGGAGGCCGCGCGCAAATCCATCGTCTTGCTCAAGAACGAGCGCAACATCCTGCCGTTGAAATCCTCCGTCAAATCCATCGCCGTCGTCGGCCCTGATGGCGACTCCTTGCCGGTTCTCCTGGGCAATTACAACGGCACGCCTTCCGCTTACACCACCATTCTCGACGGCATTCAAAAGCGCTTCCACAACGCAAAAATCACGACTGCCATCGGCGCACCTCTCACTGAGACTAGCGCCGTCCTTCTTCCCGGAGAATATCTGCGCACTGGCGGAACCAACTCCCAGCCGGGATTGAACGCCGAATATTTCGCCAACACTACATTGTCCGGCGATCCAGCGTTGAAGCGCGTGGATGCCACCGTTAATTTCGAGTGGAACAACGTTTCGCCCGGACCTGGCGTTCCTGCGCAAAGTTATTCCGTTCGGTGGACGGGTGAGCTTGTTCCGCCAGTCGACGGCGACTATCGGCTCGGCACGAACACCGACGGCGGCTCGCGCCTTTTCTTTGACGGAAAGAAGATCATTGACGACTGGAATCCCCACGGCGCTCACGCCATAACCACGCTTGTTCATCTTCAGGCCGGACACCCTTATCCCCTTCGCGTGGAATACTTCCATCATTCTTGGGAGTCCACTGCGCGTCTTCTTTGGCTACCGCCCAACCTGACACAGGAGGCCGTCGACGCTGCGCGCAAATCCGATGTGGTTATCGCCGTTGTTGGCCTGACTGCACAACTCGAGGGCGAAGAATCGGAAAACAGCGCCCCCGGCTTTTTTGGCGGCGACCGGGTTGACCTCGATCTTCCGCGTCCGCAACAAGAACTCCTCGAAGCCCTCTTTGCAACGAGAAAGCCGCTCATCGTGATTCTCACGAGCGGAAGCGCTCTCGCGGTCAACTGGGCGCAGGAACATGCCGCCGCTATCCTTGAAGCGTGGTATCCCGGCGAAGAAGGCGGCACTGCCGTCGCCGATGTTCTTTCCGGCGAATACAACCCTGCCGGCCGCCTGCCGGTCACTTTCTACAAATCCGTCGCGCAGCTCCCGCCCTTCACCAGCTACAGTATGAGTGGCCGCACCTATCGCTATTTCAGCGAGCAACCGCTCTATCCTTTCGGTTATGGGTTGAGCTTTTCTTCGTTTAACTACTCCGACGCGAAAATCACTCCGGATCAAGTCGCCACGGGAAGCGCGGTCACAATTTCTGCTCTCGTCACGAATGCCAGTTCCGTTCCTGGCGACGAAGTCGTCCAGCTTTATCTTTGGCACCCTGGCGTCGATGGCGCTCCCATTCGCGCGCTCGCCGGATTCCAACGCATTCATCTCGCTGCGTCCGCCTCGCAAACCGTGACTTTCACGCTGCATGACCGTGACTTGAGCACCGTCGACGAAAAAGGCGTACGCCGTGTCGTTCGCGGTTCCGTCGACGTCTGGATTGGCGGCGGCCAGCCCATTTCCGGTCCCGGCCAAGCGCCCACCAAGGGCGTCTCTGCGAAATTCATCATTACTTCGGGGGCGACGCTTGAGGACTAGCTCGATTTCGCACTTGAGTTGATGTTGTTGATCCCGATGGCTTCTGACACCCGAAGAGGAAGCCCCAAAGCTCTCAGTGTACGTGCGGCGCATCCACTCATCGTCTTTTGCAAAACGCGCTCTTTGTTTAGTACGCTGATTTTTGGGAGAAAAATCGTGTCACCGGAGCCCGATTCGCCATCCAAATCCGTTTTCAAAAACCCTTCTTTCTACTCGAAGAGCCTGCTCGCTGTTGTCGCCCTCATTGTTGGCTGGATTTTCTTTTCCCGCTGGTGGCAAAACCGCTCTTACGAATACCGCGTCAGGCAAGAGCGCGCCGAGAAGCAACGCGAAGAGGACCGCGCCGCCCTCGAGCAGATGGGTGGCAAAGAACTCGCCATCCAAACTTTTTACGCAACTCCGGGGGAGATTCGCCGCGGGCAATCCGTCCAACTCTGTTACGGTGTCGCCAACGCCAAAACGGTCAAACTCGAGCCCCAATCCAATCCGGTTTGGCCTTCCTACACCCGCTGCGTGGATGTCACTCCTGCCAAAACCACAACGTACACCCTCACCATCGCCGACGCCGCCGGCAACACCAAGTCTCAATCGCTCACCGTCATCGTCCGCTAGCTCTCAATTCCGCAACGCTGGGCACTTATATCGTAATGCGATATAATGTTGCGGGATAACCCTGACGCGGGATCGAGCGTCTATTCTACCGATGGCCTATTGCATGAATAACCTGCACGCGTGGATGCGCGGATGTGTCCGAAACGGGCCTATTTCTGGAGGGTTTGGAATGAAATTACACCATTGGATTTTCTGCGTCGCGTTGGCCGCCGGCGTTGCGCCTTTACAGGCCGCTCCACAAAAGATTGCCTCCGTCCATGCGGAAAATCTGGAGAACTGCCTGCAAGGCTTTGCTTCCTGTGATTACGCTCACTTGAATTCGCAGGAAAAGCAGGCCGTCCAGACCGCCAATCGAGAAAACAATTTTATGGATTGTTTCCAAGGCTTCTCCGACTGCGACAAAAAGCAATTGACTGTCGAACAGCGGCAAGAAGTTGACCGCGCCCATCGCGTTCAGAATTTGCAGAACTGCGTGGACGGCATCGGTGAATGCGACACAACCTTGTTAAGCGACGCAGAGCGCCAGCAAGTTGCTCTTTTGACAGGCGCACGTAATTTCCAGAGCTGTTTGGATGGGACGGGAATTTGCGACCAGAAACAACTCACGGAGGAGCAGAAGAAACAGGTCGCCGAAGCCACTCACTATAACAATTTGCAGAATTGCCTCGAAGAAATAGGCGACTGCAACCGCGCTCTGTTGAGCAGCGAAGAGCAGGAAGAGGTTGCGCGCGTGACGCACAACCGGAATCTCCAGCAATGCCTCGACGGCTCCGATACCTGTGATCCTTCTCAGCTCAACGGGGCCGAAAAGCGTGAAGTGGCCCAGGCTAGCCAGGACCGTAAGCTTTCTAACTGACGGCCGGCGGGTATTGCCTCTCGGCTCAGCCATCCCCTTCTGCTAGTCCGGCGCTCAGCTTTGGCGACCGGGCTCGAGTGCCACCATTGATTACTGCGATCTGCAAGATAGAACTTGATGCCCGTTCTATACGTATCACTCAAAGTGAGGGCAGTCGATTCGCCCCTATACCCGGAAAAGACTCGTCGTGCGCGGACGACTGATTCGCATCGCTGTGATTCTGCTGCTCTTGCCGCCAATTCTGGCGGCCTTGGCAGGCTGGCTGGTTGCGCCTTGGTATTTGCGTCCCATTCGCCGCGAACTCACGCCGGATCTGATTCGTGAGGCCGATGCTTCTTTTGCCCTCAACCACGCGGACCGTGAGGAATTCGACGTTCATGCGCCAGATGGAGTGCTCCTGCGCGGGTGGAAGGTTTCATCCATGAATCCCAACGGTTCCTGGGTCCTGCTCTTCCACGGCGTGGCCGACAATCGCGTTGGCGTCATCGGGCAGTCTGAGTTCCTGCTCCGCGTCGGCTATGGCGTGATTATGATGGACGCACGCGGCCACGGCGCGAGCGAAGGCTCCATCGCCACCTATGGCTGGCTCGAACGCAACGACACGCGGGCGGTCATCGACGCACTCATCAGTTCCCTGTTTCCTTCGGGCATCAAGGTCCAAATGCGAATGAAAATGCCGTCAGTCTCTATCATTGCGCCTCCAGGCGCCGTTGCGCCGCCCGCCTCAGCGCTGCCTTTCCACATTTTTGCTCTCGGCGAATCCATGGGCGCGGGCATCGCGCTGCAATCCGCCGCAGCCGATCCGCGCATCGAGGCGGTCGTCGCTGAGGCTTCGTTCGCGAATCTTCGCGAAGCGGCTTACGACTACGCTGGCCTCCGCAAATATCCCTGGCTCGGGAAGACGCTGCTGTCTCCTTTCGCGTGGACGCTGCTGTATCGGGGAGAAAAGCGTACTGGCTTTCCGCTTGCGGAAATTTCTCCGGTGAAGGCTGTATCTTCGCGCGCTTTCCCCGTCCTGCTCATTTGCGACGAGAAAGACGAGGCGCTTCCATGCCGGCACACACAGATGATTTACACCGCCGCGCGCGGGCCCAAGCAGCTCTGGGTCGTGCCCGGTGCGTACCACACGGCCGCATTAGGTTTTTACCCGGAAGAGTTCAAACGCCGCGTGCTTTCGTTTTTTGCGCGTTACGCGCAAGCGCCCGCTCTGTCTTCCACCGAAGTTCCGCTTAGCTTACCGGCTCCGACAGCGAGGAACTAACGGTCAGATTCTAGCCTCGGGCGACTTTTCCCTCATAGCGTGAGCGTGGGGACTCCTGCGCGCTTCCCACTCTTCGCTCAGGCGGCGCACCGTCTCTCGCAAGCGCACAGCGAGACTAGCGATGGTTTCGAGCCGCTGTTCGCCTCCGCTAGGAACCTTGCCGTCATTCTTTCTGCGAATCTCCGCAAGCAGCAGTTCCGCGTTTCCCAGTATTCCCGTCAGCGGATTGTTTAGTTCGTGCCGCAGGATCTCTCCGAAATCGTCTTCGTCATTCGCGAGCGCTTCCTCGCTCGCAATTTCGTGCTGCGCTTGCTGCAGCCGCCGCTGAATTAACCCGCCCGCTTCTGCAATGGCGTCCGTCTTGCGCTCCACAAAATCCGCAGCGCCGGCTTCAATCAAGCCTGCGAGCTCGCTGCGCTTCTCTGCAGGCCCGATGACCACCACGGGTGCGCGCACTGCCAGCGGCGCCACCACTGCTTCCAGCGACGGCCCCGTTTCTGCCGACTCGTCCCGGCTCTCGGAAACGGCATCTTCCTCAAGAAGAATTACGCCCGGAGAATCTTCTTCCAGGATGCGGCGCGCCGCGGCTACGCTGCTCACCGAGGCAGCGCGCACTCGCAACGCGCTTGAGTCAAGTTCCCGCCGCATAGCGGCGCAGAACCTCGCATCATTGCTCACGAGCAACACGGTCTGTTCCTTATTTCCCATACATCACCCATTTCTGGCCGCATTTTTCCGGGCTGGCTCTGCTGCCGAAGATTTTTCCTGCGCGTGGGTTTTCAGCACAGCGTGCACTTTTTCAGTCAGTTCCTCAACGCGAAACGGCTTGGCCACGTGCGGCAGCCGGTGACGCTTCAAAAATTCGCGCGTTTGCGCGCCAATCACGTCCCCGGTCACAAATAAGAACCGCTCCCGCAGAGAGTTGCCGTGGTCGAGTGACCGGTAGAAATGCTGGCCGTCGAGGCCCGGCATTTTCATGTCACAGATCACCAAGTCGTACGATTCCCGCGACGCACGGTCGAGCGCTTCGCGACCGTCCAGCAAAATGTCTACCCGCAAGCCTTCGTCTTCGAGTACGTCAGCGATCAAACGGGCCACCGTAGGTTCGTCTTCGACTACCAGCACACGTGCGCCTTTCATCGGTTCGAACGTCGGGGCGGGAGCATGCCCTGCACCGGCGAACTGCTCTTCGCGGGGCTTTGTCGCTTCTACAAATTGCAACTCGTCAACAAGCGAGGTTTGTCTTTCCCGCAAGGCAGGACTCCGTGCATCTTCCTGCTGGCGTTCGGTTGCGGCGGGAAGCTCAACCTGGAACAAAGCGCCGCCCTGCAGAGGGCTCTGTAAGCGAACCGATCCGCCGTGTTCCCGCACGACGCTGAGAACGATAGACAGGCCCAGACCGGTTCCCACACCTGCGGGCTTGGTGGTGAAAAAGGGATCGAAGATCCGCGCTTGAATCGCTTGCGGGATACCCGGACCGTTGTCTTCTACTTCCAGCAGCACCCGGCGCTCGCTGGGTCTACGCGTGCGGAGCCGGATGACGCCTCCCTGGTTTTGCTCCTCAAGAGCGTGGCGAGCGTTGCTCACGAGGTTGATGAGCACCTGTTGCAGCTGTCCGGCGTCGCCGTGGATGAGCGGGAGAGCGGGATCCAGGTCGAGCTCGAGGCGGATTTTTTCCGCCGCCAAAGAAAACCGCTGAAATTCTGTGGCTCGCATCACGATTTGGTTCAAAGAAACCAGCCGACGCTCCGGAATAGTTTCGCGGGCGTTGAGGAGCAATTGCCGCAGGATGCCGGTGGCGCGTTCCGCTTCCTGGCAAATTTGCCGCACTTCATCCGTGCGCCCCAGGGCGTCTGGCCCGGAGAGCAGGCGCTGGGCGTAGCCGAGAATGCTGGTTAATGGGCTGCTTAGTTCGTGGGCGACACCGCTGACCATTTGCCCGAGTGCCGCGAGCTTCTCCGTCTGCAGCAATTTGGACTGAAAAACACGCTGAGCGGTGAGATCCCGGTAGATTTCCACGCGCCCCAGCTGCCGCCCGATGGAGTCGATCACAGGCCTCGCGGCGCGCTCTAGGATGCGGGGGATGGGACGCCCCATTTGCAAGGGTTCGCGCACTCCCCCTTGAATATTGCGGGCGAGTTCGCGCCAGCGCTCGACAAATTGCGCGGGTTCTGCTGCTTGCTCCGCAAGGCGGGTAATCCAATCCTCAAGAGTCTTAAATTTCTCGGATTCTCCCGGAGCGAGTCCGGCCATCTGTTCGAATCGCGTGTTCACCGCCCGCACGTTTTCGTGTGCATCAAACAGGAGCACTCCTTCTTCCAGCCATTCAATGACATTTTGGAGTTCGGCTTCGGCCTGATCCGCGTGGCCATGGGATTCGATCACTTCTTCTGGTTTCAGCAGAACCGCAGCCTCCCGGCCGGGCGAAAGGGGAGCGAGTTGCAGGCCCACAGTGACGCCATTCTGCAACTGCGCTCGCGGCACCTCCTTTTTCGCTTGAACAGAGGAGGACGGATCGAGCGCCTGCTGCAGCCATTTCCGAACGCGCTCGCGCTCATGGCCGCAAAAGAGATCGGGAAGATGTCCTGAAGAGAGCACGGCGGTCGAGCCAATATGGCGAAACAACTCCCTTGCACCGCGGCTTCCGGCGGCAATTCTTCCGGAGTGATCCAGAAGGAACAAAGGCTCGGAGATGAGGTCCAGTAAGGACCGTACGGTGCTGGCTCGCCTGGATTCGTCCTCCTTTCGTTTGTTGCGCAAGAGCGTCCAAGCGGCCAGCCGCCCTCGCAATTCCAGGCGATCCAGTGTGGCAATAGAAACTGCGGAGGCCGGCAGCCCGGCCACCAGGGCGCCGAGAAGATGTCCTTCTGCCTCCAGCGGAAGTGCCACAATCCGGGCAACCGATGATTGCGGCCATGTGGGGGGAGGCTCACTTCCCATGACTTGACGAGTCTCGATCGCGCGGCGCCACAGTTTCGCAAGAGGACCGGTCGTAATCGCGCGAGTCCATGCTTCATCCCCGGCATGCCAGCGAAAGTCAGCGGCAGGGAGCGAAGAGGAGGCCTCATCTGAGGAGGTCTCATTGCGAGATTGCAAGACGCCAATTCCCGCAAAAGCCGCACCTAGGTTCTCGACGCCAGTCGAATGTTGCACGCAGTCAGCAACCAGGTGAGTGAGCGCGCGGTCCAGAGATGAAACGTCCTCACGAGCCTCGACCACGCGGCGAACCAAAGCCAGGTCGGCTTTGCGAATGCGAACAGCGCGAAGTCGTTCTTCCGCCTCCAGAGCCAAGGCGAGTTCGGCTGCAACGGATTTGGCGCGCTCAAGGAAAGATGCCGTTGGGCCACTTATTCTCCCCAGGAGAATCAAGCCTCTTACGCGGTTCTGGTCGGCAACAGGCACCCACAGCGCGCGGCGCAACCCCACCAGTTGGCCGATCACTGCATTTCGGCCGGAATCTTCGAGGTCCTGTTCGAACGGCTCGCCTCTTTCGAGGATTTGTTCGGGCAAGGGCGGTTCAAGCGTAAGAATCCTCCACTCGGGCGGACTTTCTTCCTTCGCACCGCGGTCCCAAACCAGGCCGTAAAAGGCTCCCCAAAAGTCGTTCACGCGCCAGGCGCTCGCGTCCGGCTCCAGCCAGATTCCAACGCGATCTGCGTGCGGCCTCTGCGTGAGAACTCGAAGAGCTTCTCGC
Organism: Terriglobia bacterium; assembly: GCA_033853375.1. Classification (GTDB taxonomy): domain Bacteria; phylum Acidobacteriota; class Terriglobia; order Acidiferrales; family UBA7541; genus Acidiferrum. The sequence goes on along the minus strand of JAWOLO010000602.1, from coordinate 6,909 downwards.
AACAGTTCTCCGCGTGTTGCCCCGCCCAGAGCCGCCAAGGCTACGCTGGCTGACTCCGCTTCCTTCTTCAACTTCTTGCCCCAGATTTTCATTCCACCAAAAGCAGTCCTCGCCCCTCACGCAGTTCACGCCCATCGCAAGGGCGCAACAATCCAGAACGGCAGGATGTTCACAAATCACCTATGCACCACCAGGCCCATCAAGCCACCATGGAAGTAGCTTAGAAATCATGCACTTAGACGCAGGGGAGGGAGGGCGGAAGTTGTGGATAATCCCATGTCGAGACTCAATCTAACGGTTCTTCCCAGAGTGAATCTCAGCAGAAACAGTTCAACATTGTCTGATACGACGACCTACAGCAAAGACCGCGGGTCCGGTCGCAATCAGGCAACTCCACTCGGAACTTTGGCAGAAAGCTCAGCGACGAGAAATGGACATAGTCAACGAGAAGGGGAATAAGAACAGCAGAAACAGGGCGCAACTTGCTGGAATCCCAACTCCTATGGCTCGGCGTGTTCCATGTTGTACTGCTTAAGCTTGCGGTACAGCGTGGTCTTACCGATGCCTAGCATGCGTGCGGCGGCGAGTTTGTCGCCGCCGGTTTCCCGCAAAGTACGCAGAATTGCCCGTCGCTCCAATTCTTCCAGGGGCAGGATTTCATCCTTGTCTGGCACGCGTTCGGTAGTCGGATACTGCAGATTGGACGGCAAGTCCCCCACGTGAACGATAGGGCCAGAGCCGAGGGCGACGGCGCGCTCGATGGCATTTTCCAGCTCGCGCACGTTTCCCGGCCAATCGTAAGCGATCATCCGGCGCATGGCGTCTTCTGAAATGGTGCGCACTGGCCCGCGGGGATCTGAGAATTTTTCGAGGAACGCGGTGACCAGAAGCGGGATATCGCTCTTGCGGTCGCGCAAGGGCGGCAGCTTGATCTGCACGACGTTGAGCCTGAAGTAGAGGTCCTGGCGGAAAGTGCCCGCGCGAATCGCGCTTTCGAGGTCACGGTTCGTGGCCGCCATGATGCGCACGTTGATCTGCCTGCGCTCTGTGGATCCGACGGGCTTGACCTCGCGCTCCTGAAGCGCGCGCAGAAGCTTGGCCTGCAAATCCACGGGCATGTCGCCAATCTCGTCCAAAAACAGGGTTCCACCTTGCGCCGCTTCCAAAAGGCCTTGCTTCGACTGCATTGCGCCAGTGAAAGCACCTTTCACATAACCGAATAATTCCGATTCAATGAGCGTGGGCACCAGTGCCGAGCAATCCACGGGTGCGAAGGGCCGATCCTTCCGTGGACCGGAGTAGTGAATGCAGCGCGCCACCAGCTCTTTTCCCGTGCCGCTTTCGCCCAGGATCAGCACGGGATATTCGTGCTGGCTGACCTTTTCGATCATCTTGTAGACGCGTTGCATCTTCCCTGAAAGGCCGATGAGGCCGCCGAAACCCGGACGGCTTTGCAACTGCTCGCGCAACAATCGGTTCTCTTGCTGGAGTTCGACCGCGCGGGCGGCGCGCTCAAGACGCGAGCGAAGTTCCTCGATGCGGAACGGCTTTGTAACGTAATCGATCGCACCGAGCCGCGTGACCTCCACCGCGGATTCGATGGTGCCGTACTGCGTGAGTACCACGACAGCAACCTCCGGATGCAGATCGTGAACGAGCTTCAGCAACTCGACCCCATTGGCGCGAGGGAGCTTTAGGTCGGTCAGGAGAATGTCGATGGCGGAATGCTCCAAAACCTCCAGAGCCTCTTCGGCGGTAGCCACGGCGATGGTTTTCATCCCAGATTGAGCAGCGACGGCCGCGCAGGTTTCCCGCACGGTTTGCTCATCGTCCACAATGAGGACATTCATGGGTACAGCTTCACGACGGACCGCAGCTTCTTCAGTCATGGTGTGCATCCTTGAACGGCCTCGTATGGAATTCTGCAGGTTGCGTTCCAAATCGGGATACGCTGTTTACTGTTCATAAATCTATACAGTAAATAAGAAAGCCAGCCTATGGCAAGTACCATTTTGATAATAGGAGGAAGGCAGGAGGCCTAGATGGCTCAAGCATCTTGTAACTAGCCCTTTGTTTCGAAGGACTTGCCGAAATGGGTCTGGCCATTTCCCATTTTGGGAAAACATCCGAGAATTAATCGGGATCTCGGAAAGGGACCGTCGCCGTCTTCCCGGGTGCGGGAAAACCAGAAAATAAAAGGAAACGCTCTTTGAATGTTTCTCAAAGAGTCGTTTCCCTTGTAATTTGCGGAAGTTGACCGGCCAAAAGCGGAGCCGCAGCCGTTCTCTTCCCTTTCTTAACGGTTTCTTTACGGCGTAGCCGGTTTCTTGGGCGCAGCGGTCTTCGGTTTTGCTGCAGGTGTTTTCCCTGCAGGCACCTTTGCTTTTCCCTGCGCGGGTCCGCCTCGGCTGAGCAGAGTCAAAGCATCCTTGGCGTTAAAGGGGAACTGGCGAACGGACTGCTCTCCGGTAGTGCTGAGAGTCACGTCCACGCGGCGGTTGTTGGCCATGCGTACAGTGTCGATATTTCTTACCAGCTTCTGCTTTTCTGCTGGCGTGAGGTTCGTATCCTGGTCGAGCAGCTTCTTGACTTCCTCGGAGGTCATGTTTTTCTCAAAGCCAAACGCTTTGACTTCCAGATGATCGGCGGGCACGCCTTTTTCGACGAGATAGCTTCGGGCGCGCTCGACGCGGCGCTCGGAGAGCTTCATGTTGTACTCTTTGGCGCCGCGAGAGTCGGCATGCCCTTCCAGGATCAGGTGCGCTGCCGGGCGGTATTTCAGATACTGCTGGTAATCGCTGGCGAGGGAATCGAGCGTAGCAGTCTGACTGGCCAGCAATCCACCCGTGGGCTTGGCCTCCGTGGGCTGCGCCGTGGGGAAGTAGATGCTGTGCAAGGCCAGCTTGGCTTCGAGTTCGTGGACCTGCGGCGGTTCCTTGACTTCGACATTGCCGGAAGCGTCGGCGGTACCTCCACGGCCGTCGTTGACGGTACACTTCACGGTGTAATTTCCAGGCTGCAAGCCAGTCGAATCGAATTGCACATTCGAGCCGGTGCCCGAGACCTGTCCGCCGCTAGCCGTGTAGCTGTAGGTCAGCGGATCGTTGTCCGGGTCGCTCCCGTTGCAAGTGATTCCAGTATGCTCGCCAGGGAGAATCGAGCTGTGCTCGACCGAAAGGCTGGCGGTCGGTGGATGGTTTGGTTTTTCTTCAACCTTAATGTCTGCGCTGCAGGATGCGGTGCCACCTTTTCCGTCATCCACTTTCACGTTCACCGTATAGGAGCCAGCGCCTACGCCGGTCGAATTCCAACGCGCATCCGCTCCGGTGCCTTCGACCGCGCCGCCGGTGGCCGAATAGCTGTACGTAAGCGGATCGTTGTCGGGATCGCTGGCGTTGACATGCACAGCCACCGTGTCACCTGAACCCGCATAAATCGAGGCCGGATTCACGGAACAAGCCGCCACGGGCGGATGATTCGGAGGCGGCGGGGGATTCGGGATTCCAAAACGCGCGACGATGCCGGTGGCCGCGCGGAAATTGTCCTGGCGGGCATTGCCTCCCACGCCAGGGCCGGAGAAATTCGTCATGAAGTAATCGAGTTGAGCGACGCGCCACGCAAGGTTCTTCTTGAGGACCATATCGACGCCGCCGCCCGTGGCCACCGTAAAGCTGTTCTGGGACCCGACACCAATCACGGACGCGCCTCCATGCGATCCACCCAGCAGAAATTCGGCGAAAGGAACGAAGTAATCAAACTTGCGCCAGTTCAGGCGTGGACCGAACAAATAGCTGAAGATCGATCCGTTGACGGGGCTGCCATTCAGGTTCCGATTCTTGAAGCGATATCCGCCCAACTCTGCCGTGAGGCCAAGCCATCTCGAGGCGTTATAGGTGAACGAGCCGCTGGCACCATGATTGTTGAAATCTGAAAAAGGGCTGCCTGGACGAAAATTAAGGTAGTCATACATTCCGGCCGTTTCGTAGCGCGGCACAAGCTGCCCGGGAGCGCGTGTGTCCTGCTCCGAAGCCTTAGACTTAGCTGCTTGGGGCTTGGGAAATGCTTTGGGTCGAGGAACTGCAGGCAGCGCCAAGATGTCCTTGGAGAAGGAAATCTGATCCTTCGCCACCGCATTACTCACTCCGGAAGATTTCTCCGTGGCGGTTTCGGTACGGCTTGAGGTATCGTCGGGGAACCCCGCGGCCTTCTGTTGCGCGTATAGAGGCGACACCAGAAGAACGCTCACGGCTGCTGCTACACACCAATTGCGCATCTGCTCCTCCTAGAAAACCATTTAGGGATCCCGTTTGATTCGCGTGCCCGCTTTCGGGCCGGCTGCTGCAATGGCGGACACTCTCGGACACATTGCAGCCATTCCCACAGTCAACTCCTACCCCACAGGTGCTTTCGCACACCAATCTCCCGCCGTCGTGGAAGAAAAATCAGGAATTGACAGGGCACACCGGGCAACAGGGTATTCCAGAATAACCATTTTTTGCAAACGATTTCGTTTTTGCGGATGGACCGCCCGGGGAAATCAATTGACGCTGTCCTGCACGGCAGCGCCCGCGGTTAGAGTGGTTTGCCGGACGGCTTGCTTCGCCGCTTCGCTTTGATCAGAACATCCACGGAATCAGGGCGGCCATTCCAAAAGTCCAAGCGGATGCGGCCATCGGGAAGTTGCGAAACGGTGGCCGGGATGGCGCTGGCGGTCAAATACCACCCCGCGGGGAGCACGACGGCGTTGCGCGAGCGCCCTAAGCTGCGATCGAAGACCAATTCATCGCCGTCGAACCGGTAGCTTACAGGAGCGGTGTAGGTCTCGGAAATTCTTAAGCGCAGGGACTGGCCTTTCTTTACAGCGGGAAAGGGAATCACGACGATTTGTGTTTCCGGTTTGACCGGTTCGCCCGCGTCGATTTTCGCGGCAGAAAGCTCCGCGCCGGTCATCAGGCGAGTGGCCAATTTCTCGCCAGTATCAAGGATGTAGGCGGAAGGATCGGAAACCGTACTGCCCTCGCGAACCACGTTCAGGTATTTATCGACGCCCGGCCGCGACTCGGTATAGTCATGATAGAGACTGAAAGCGTGCGTTTCGGGCTGCTGCAGAAAGTATACGATGTCACGATTCTGATGAGCGCGCTCGGAGAGCCGCTGCCGCTCGGTTTCTCCCGGGAAAGGCGCTTCCCAACTGCGCGACTCGGTTAAAGGATGCGCCGCAGATGCGGGACCGGTTTGCGCGCCCAGCTTCGCGTGGAGCATCAAAGGAGCTTCGCCCGCACTGGGATTCATAAAGCTGATAGCAATACGGCCGTCGGGCTCCGGCAAAACCTGCGAGGGAACGTTGCAGCCAACCAGCTCATATCCCGCTGGCAAGACTACGCTGTTGCGCTTGATGCCGAGGCCGCGATTGAACACGATGGCATCCCCCTCGCGATAGTAGCTTTTTGGGTCTTTATAGGTTTTCACAATCAGCAGGCGTCCACGTCCGTCCGGCGGAACGGGGCGGGCAAGCTGAATTTTGATATAGCTTTCGTCAGCGGCAGCATCCGTCATGAGCGGATCTTTGCGTGCTTCGGCGCCGGAGACCACTTCGAAGCGCAGAGGTTCACCAGTCATGCTGTCGTAAACCGCTTCGTCGCTGGCCACGCTGCCCTTGCGAATGGGATTGTAAAAGACCTTGGCGCCCGCCGTCGTGGCGGAAACCTCGTAGAAAATCTTGAAACTCGCGGCGTCCGGTGCGAGCAACTCGTAGCGCGTGTATTCGTCCGCCTCGGTTTGCCGCGCAGAAGCCGCTTCGGCGTGCTCCCGTGCTCGCAGCGGGACGATGCCAAAACTTAGGAAAAGACCAGCAATCGCAAGCGACCCAAGCTTGACCATAAAGTTGTTCTCCTTCGCCAAAGGATAAGCATGATCGCCGATTCCAGGAGCGGAGTAAATCCGCCAGGTCTGGGGCCACAGCGCGATGGAGGCGTCCTGCGTTACACTACTCTTGCGGACTTGAATGCACAAAATCACCACTCTTGATGACCATTGGATGGGACGGCCGCGGTCGATCGGCACGGCCCTGCTGGAATCGGACGGCCACCGCGCGATTCTGGATCCCGGCCCCGGGTCTACTCTGGACACGCTGCGGAAAGAGCTGCGCGCGCACGGCGTTTCGGTGAACGATCTGGACGCGATTCTGCTGACTCACATTCACCTGGACCACGCCGGAGCTGCCGGTGCGCTGGTAAAAGAAAACCCGCGTTTAGCTGTCTATGTCCACAAACTCGGCGCGCCTCACATGATCGATCCGTCGAAACTGCTCGCCAGCGCAGCGCGGCTCTGGCCGGACAATTTGCAGCAACTCTTCGGCGAAGCCGTGCCTGTACCGGAAGCGAATCTGCGCATCCTGGAAGGCGGAGAGACCATCGCGCTTGGCTCGCGCAAAATCGAAGTGGCGTATACGCCGGGCCATGCTTCGCATCACGTCAGCTATTTCGAAAACATCGAGGGCGTAGCCTTTGTAGGCGACACCACGGGAATCCGCATCGAAGGGCACTCTTACGTAATGCCCGCCACGCCGCCGCCCGACATCGATTTGGAGCTTTGGGATTCCTCCTTCCACACGATCCTGGAACGTAAACCGAAGCGGCTGTTCTTGACCCATTTCGGGTTTTCGGAAAATCCCGCCGCGCACATCGCGCAGTTCCGCGAGCGGCTGCACCGCTGGATGGACACGACGGAGAAAATTCTTCAGACAGCCAAGAGCGACGCGGACGCAATGGATTCGTTCCTGGTTAAGGCGCGAGGGGAGATTGCTCAACACCTCCCGCCACAAGACGTCGAACAGTATGTTCAAACTGCGGGGCTGAACCTTTCCTTTCTCGGGCTGGCTCGCCACGCCCGCAAGCGCGCGCAAGCCGC
>JAWOLO010000601.1:0-2589 GCA_033853375.1 Terriglobia bacterium | reverse complement strand
CAACCAGCGCTTTGCGCGGGACGCGATTTCCTATCCTAATTTTGTGGATTGGCAGCGCAGCGCGCGCTCGTTCGAGCAAATGGCGGCAATTATGCTACACCAGGGCTTTGACCTGTCAGGTCCGGGCGCGCCGGAACATCTGGATGGCGTCGAAGTGACCGCAGGTTTCTTCAGCACGCTCGGCGTTGCGCCAAGTCTTGGCCGTGAGTTCTCTCCGCAGGAAGACCGCCGCGGCGGGGCTCCGGCGGTCATCATCAGCAGTCGTTTGTGGAGAAATCGCTTCGGCGCGAGCCTTCAGGCACTCGGAAAGACCCTGACCTTGAGCGGGACCGATTACGTCATTGTGGGAGTCCTGCCGGCAGGCTTTCGCTTCCTGGACGAAGCGGACGTCTATTTGCCGCTCGGTCAGTACAATCCCTTGCTCCTGGAAGCTCGCGGAAGCCATTCCGCCATGGTTGCCATCGCACGGCTGAAACCCGGCGTAAGCGTCGCACAAGCGCAGTCTGAGATGAGCGCCATCCAAGAACATTTGGATCAGCTTTATCCCGACGCCGATCGCGGAACGGGAGCCGACGTCGAACCTCTCAAACAAATCATCGTTCAGGATGTCCGCAGAATTCTTCTGTTATTGCTGGGAGCCGTCGGGCTGGTCGCACTGATCATGTGCGCGAACGTCGCGAACCTTTGCCTGGCACGTTCGGCGGCGAGAGAGAGGGAATTTGCGGTTCGTGCGGCGCTGGGAGCAAGCCGCGCGCGTGTGGTGCGGCAATTGCTGACGGAAAGCGTGCTCCTTTCGCTCACTGGCGGCGCGCTGGGCGTCCTTCTTGCCTTTTGGAGCATGCGGCTTGTGCTGGCGGTAATTCCGGAAAACGTGCCGCGCAGCGAAAATATCAGCGTCAATGCGCAAGTGCTCTGGTTTACGCTTGCCGTGTCTCTCGCCGTCGGCATTGTGTTTGGCCTCGCGCCCGCTCTCAAAAGTTACAAGCTCGACGTCCAAGCCTCGCTCAAGGAAAGCGGCCGCGGCGCATCGGGCGCGCGGCATCGCGCTCAAAGCACGCTTTTAGTTGTCCAGACCGCGTTGACGCTGCTTTTGCTTGTAGGCGCGGGATTGCTTCTTCGCACCATTCGCCACTTGTGGGAAACCAATCCCGGCTTCGACACGCAGAATCTGATTACCTTCAAAGTCGGCCTTTCTCCTTCAGCATCCAAGACCGGTCCTGCCATTCGCGATTCCTATCTCGAGTTGCTGGACCGCATTCGAGCGATCCCGGGCGTGCAAGCCGCGGACTTCACCGAACTCGTTCCGCTCACCGACAACGACGCCGACGCGCCCTTCTGGATCGATTCGCAAAAGCCCGTCGAAATTCAAAACGCTCCGCGCACGCTCGTGTTCACCACGGGCACGGATTATCTCCGCACCATGGGCATCCCTCTGCTGCGCGGCCGCTTCTTTACGCTGGAAGACACCACGAAGACTCCGTTCGTAACCGTAATTGACGCGGTTTTTGCCGAACAATACTTCCCGGGACAAAATCCCGTTGGCCAATCCCTCACCTTTGGATGGGACACGCCTGTAGGTCCCTGCGAAATTGTTGGCGTCGTCGGCCACGTCAGCCATTGGGGAGTCGGCGAGACCGGGAAGCTCACCAAGGCGCAAAGCTACTTCTCGCTGCAGCAGGATCCGGACAAATGGGTCCCCTTGAACTATCCCGACACGAAGATCCTCGTTCGCACGCCCCTCGACGTCTCCGCGATGATGCCGGCCATCAAGTCCGCTGTTTACGTGGCGGGCAGCGCTCAGCCGATCTATGACGTGCGTACGATGCAGCAAATCGTTGCCGAGTCCATGTCCTCCCAGCGTTTCCCGATGATTTTGCTGGCAACTTTCGCGGCATTGGCGTTGATCCTCGCTTCGGTTGGAACGTACGGCGTAGTCGCCTATTCCGTGAGCCAGCGCGTCAGCGAAATTGGTATTCGTATGGCGCTCGGAGCCGCGAAACAGGATATTTTCCGCATGGTGATCGGCAACGGCCTGCGCCTAGCCTGCGCTGGGTTGGCCATCGGAATCGCCGTCGCGCCCGTGCTCGCGCGCCTGCTTTCCAACTTTGCGCAATTGCTGTACGGCGTTCGCGCCAATGATCCTCTTACGCTGCTCGGCGTATCAGCAGTTCTGATGGGAGTTGCCGTGCTCGCTTCCTACGTTCCCGCCCGGCGCGCCATCCGCGTCGATCCCATGGTGGCTCTGCGATGCGAATGATTCGTGAAGCAGGAGTGAGATCTCACGGTGTGCGTTCAGCGATTCTGCGTTCTTTCTCGGCGCCCCGACTAAAGCTGCTCAGTTTTGTGAGACAGAGCTTCTCCGTGAACTCTGTGTCTCCTTCGTGCTCTCTGTGTTAGGTCTTTTTTCTTCATTTTTCCTTTGACTCTTCAACCCTCGACTCTTCGACTTGGTCATTTGGAGTTTACGACTTACCACTTCTTGGCGCGGCCAGCGTATAATGCCGTGCGGCCTGCTCCTCGCGGATGCGCCGCTGGAGCAGTGTACTCCCTGCTGTTTGGATGATGCTGCGCTGCAAGAGATGGCCTTGC
>JAWOLO010000600.1:0-2509 GCA_033853375.1 Terriglobia bacterium | reverse complement strand
GCACCTGCCGCTTCATGCTCACCGAGGAAGCGCACCACATGTTCGTCGGCGAAACGGGCGTGAGCCGCATCATCCAGCGAACCTGCCAATTGATGAAGGAGAATAACGTCGAGGATCCGTCGGACGTACGCGCGCTCGGCGTAATTGATCTGCAAACCATCCAGAAATATCTCAATTTCCACTACAGCGTGACGCTGGACCTCTACGGATCCGACGTTTCTTCCAATGCCGCGAATTATTTCACCAGCGGCCTGAAAGGACGGTTTGAGGAAACGAAAATCAGCGACGACCACGTGTTGAGCGAAGCGGAGTATCCGGTTTCGGAAGTGGCCGGCGGCAAGATCGTTACGAAAAACGTCCCCGCGCTGACCGCCCTCAATGAGCGCCTGCGCGACGACTATATTCGCGAGATCGAATCCGGGGTCAGCCGCTGGCAGCGGATCATTGATAAAGCGGGTATCCCTTTCCGGCTGACGCTGCCGCACAAGGGCTTCCATCGCGCTATCGGGAATTTTGCGGGACACTTCATCAGTCCGGAGGGAGAAGTTTTGGCCGAAGAGGCCTGGAAAGAGCATGAGTTCGAATGGCTTCCGAGCCCCAAAGATTACGGTTTCGTGCAGTCGCTGATGAGCGGGCGCGTGGCCGAGCCCGGAAAATTTGCAAACTGGATTGCTCCCCCGGTGCGCGGCATCAACAATCAGCCTCTAAACTTTGAATACGTTCGTTTCAATTGATCGGTGAAATCTCCCAAGCAAGAAGCGGAGCTGGCCGGGCCAGTTCGACGGTGACTCTTGCGCGCAGGGACGCGTAATCGCGAATCAAAAGAATTCGCAAAATGCCAAAGGTAACTTACATTTCGGCCAAGGGAGACGCGCGCGAAGTCAATGTCCCGGTGGGCATGACCGTGATGGCTGCGGCATTGAAAAACGGAATTGACGGAATCGTTGCGGAATGCGGCGGCGTGTGTATGTGTTCGACCTGCCATGTTTTTGTGGATGAGAAATTCTACGATCGCCTGCCTCCGGCGAATGACACGGAAGAAGCGGTGCTGGAAATTGCCGCCGTCGAGCGCCAGGCCACTAGCCGGTTGAGTTGCCAGATCAAAGTCACGGACGCACTGGATGGTTTGATTGTGCGATTGCCGGAGAAGCAGCGCTAATGGGCGCCGGAACCGTCATTGTCGGAACGGGACAAGCCGGATTTCAAGCGGCGGCGTCCTTGCGCGCGGAAGGATACGCTGAACCGATTACGTTGATCGGCGAGGAGTCGCATATTCCTTATCAACGCCCGCCGCTGTCAAAGGAATTCGCACTCGGCCAGCAGGACTTTGAAAGCATCCAGTTGCGCCCGCAGGCGTTCTATCAAGATCACCGCATTGAACTGCTCGCTGGTCAAAAAGTAATGGCGATCGATCGCGTGGCACGCTCGGTTACGTTGGATTCCGGCCGGCGGATTCCCTACGAGAAACTGGTCCTCGCTGTGGGCAGCCGTAACCGCAGATTGCGCGTTCCCGGCGCGGAACTTGACGGAGTTGTCTATTTACGGTCCCTCGATGAGGCCATGGTCATAAGAGATTGTCTCGAAATCGCGGGGCAAGTGGTGATCATCGGCGGAGGATTCATCGGGCTGGAGTTGGCCGCGGTGGCACGCACTCTGGGAAAAACCGTGACGGTTTTGGAAGCGCTGCCGCGATTGATGTCCCGCGCGGTCCCTCCGGTCATCTCGGAATTTTTCCAAAAGTTGCACACAGAAAAGGGCGTGAGAGTTGTATGCGGCGCTGCGGTCACGAAGATTGACGGTTCCGCCGGGAACGTGCGGAACGTCGCGCTCAGCGATGGATCGAGGTTCCCCGCTGATTTGATGATTGTGGGCATCGGTGTCGGGCCGAACGTCGAGTTGGCTCGGGACGCGGCGCTCCCTGTTGCAAATGGAATCGTCGTCGACGAGTATTTGCAGACCGCCGACGAAAATGTTTTCGCCATTGGAGATTGCGTCGAGTTTCCCTGCGTGTTTGCGAGCGCAAGGATCAGGCTCGAATCCGTGCAGAACGCCGCCGACCAGGCGCAGTGCGTGGCGGCGACAATCGCGGGTAGGCGAAACGCTTACAAAGCTTTGCCGTGGTTCTGGACCGACCAGTACGATGTGACGCTGCAAATGGCAGGAATCTCGCAAGGGCACGATCGCGTCGTTACTCGTGGGAGCGCAGAAACCAGGAAGCTGTCCGCCTTTTACTTCCGCGAAAATCGGCTGATCGCCATTGACTCCATCAATCGCCCGCTGGACCACATGGTGGGCCGCAAGTTGATGGCGGCTGGCGTACGGGTGACACCGGAAGAAGCCGCGGATGAAAGTTTTGATTTGAAGAAGTTAGCTCAGACGGCGGGAACCGGCATCATTAGATCGAACAGGTGACTTCACGGGAACGAGCGTCACAGGACTTAGACGTACGAGCTGTTGTGGCTTTGAAGAAGGGCGGGAAGGGCGTGCAACCGATCATCGACATCCACAT
>JAWOLO010000599.1:0-4310 GCA_033853375.1 Terriglobia bacterium | reverse complement strand
CAAGCAGAAGATTCGCGGAGTTCACGCAGGCGATCAGCAGCACACAGCACACAGCCCCAAACAGCACCAGCAACTCCGTGCGAACGTTTCCCACTAGATCGTCTTGCATCGGGACCAATCGCAAACTCCAATTCGCTACGGGCGGATATTCCACGGGAAACTGCTTGGCAAGTTGCGCGGTGAATGCATCCAGCTTTGCTTGCGCCTGTGCCAGTGTGAGCCCGGGCTGCAAGCGCGCCACCGCACCCGGCAAAAACCGCAAAGCCCTCTGGGGTGGGGTGGGGAAAGGACTTGCGCTATAGCCCGACGCCATAAAAACGTCAACGTCGTTGCCCATGGTGCGCCCAGGATGCCGGAATCCCGAAGGCAACACTCCCATGACGCGGTACAAATCGTCGTCCAGCCTGATTTTCTTTCCGAGAATGAGAGGGTCGGCAGCAAACGAGCGGCGCCAAAAGGCGTCGCTAATCACAATTCCTTCGGTAAAACCAGGTTGAGCGTCGTTTTGCGTAAAAACGCGCCCCAACTGAGCCTGCACTCCCAACATGGTGAAATATCCCGGACTTACTCCAAAGAACTGAAGACGATCGGGATGTTCACTACCGGTTAAGTTGGCGTCCCCGGGAAAGGCTACGGAGATGTCTTGAAACACTCCCGACTTTTGACCAAGATCCCAAAACTCTGGCAGGGACATGCCAACGTCCCGAGTGTTTGACCCGCGCAAATCGTCGTAGACGCGAACTACTTGCTCTGGATGCGAAAACGGCAAGGGCTTTAGCAAAACGGCGTGAACTACGGTGAAAATGGCGACGTTTGCGCCAATGCCGAGGGCCAACGTGAGAATCACGACGACCGTGAAGCCGGGAGACTTGCGCAACATGCGCAGACTGTAACGCAAATCCTGAGCGAGGTTTTGAATCCAGTTTACTCTCCGCGCGTCGCGACATTTCTCTTTGGTTTGCTCGATGCCACGCAGGTCTAGCCGCGCCCGCCGTCGCGCTTCCTCTTGCGTCATCCCTCGCGCCATGTATAGGTCGGTTGTTCGTTCGAGGTGGTCGCGCAGTTCGTCATCCAATTCCTGATCCGCCTCGGCCCGCCTAAACAACGACCGCAGCCGTAGCGGAATCGTGTACAGCCAATGCTTCGGTCTCATGTCGTTCCCTCGGTAACCGAGCGTAGCATCATTGCCCTCGGTAAGCAAGGGGAGATGCTTTCCAGGCACGAAAAGTGCGGTTTGCCTCCCATCCAAACTGTTCCTGTGCAAGGAACCCGAGTCAGAGAGGCTTTCGTCACTCTGACTCGGGTAGCTGGATGTGGCAGCCGGTCAGTCGGCAGCTTCGGGCAAGAACCCTTCGTAGGACGGCGATTCTGCTTCTCCGAACGGATGAATGTCAGATACACAAAATCAGCCCCTCTCTTGATTCACCACACGCTGAAAGTGGCTGGCGCCATGGGCCCTCGTGTACGCAATCATGCGGCTGTGTTTTCATCCGCCGATGGTCCATACATGCCCGGCACAGCGCAATCCAGCAGACGCAGATAGACGCTGAGCTGGCCCCGATGGTGGATCATATGGCTAAATACGCGCATTCGCAGAATTTCCGCCCGCGTCATCAAGAGATCTGGGGTTACAGGAACTCGTGTGAGTAGGTGCTCATCGCTCACATTGGCAAGAGCAGTGCGCCCTGCGCTAACGTTTTCATCAATAAGGCTAACCAATTCGGCTTTTGATTTCACCTCAACTGGCCGTTTTCCCTGTCCGTAAACAATCATGCCGACAAACGCTGGCATGGCCGCGAGATGGTTGGCTAATTTGCCTAGCGTGGACGATTTGCCATGAGGCACCCAGCCGAACTGATCTTCTGGCAGACATTCCAGCATCCTGCGCGTTTTCGCCATTTCCTGATCAAATTCAGGGAGCAGCGTCTCTCCGATTGTCATGTCTAACCTCGTTTCCAAAAGGATTCAAAAGCATGCAGAATGCGTGAATTTCGCTATCGTTACCTCTAAGACAGACCGACAGGCCCGTTGAGCATCCCGGCGTATCCCAGACAGGTATCCCGTAACGTCAAGAGATTGCGTCGAGTGAGTAGTTCTTCACTCGTTATATCCATGGCCGCAAGTACATAGCTCCGATTATCCAGAACAGATTGTTATGCAACAGTCCTCCCCTACCGGCCAAATATGATTTCCTCGGTCGAAAACAACCGTGCCGCTAGCCAAACAAAGATGGCGGCGATAGTAACCGCTTCAATCCCCCCGGCCGTTAGTGCCAACAAGGAGGGCCGCTTACCGGCCAAGATGTCTGTCCCGAATGAGTATTGTGCCAGCACCGGAATCGCCTGCATCCAAGGCCGATCAGTCACGGGATAAAACGTCGAGATCAAGCCGATAAAGCCAACCGGGAGGACGAGGAGCACGGTATAGCTTTGCGCTTCTTTAAATGATTTGGCGAAACTGGAGAGATAAATTTGAATGGCGGGAATCATGAGAGCCAAAGGCGACATGGCGGCGATAAGGAGTACCACCTTGGGTGCGCTCAAATAAAACCGGACTCCCAGGTCTTCAAGGGGTAATCGCCTCAAAGCAATAAAAATGGCTGCCAGAGTCGCAGCCATTCCTACGGAGGCTGACAAAACCGCCGCTAACCATTTGCCGGAGACTATCTGCCAACGTGGAACGGGGTTTATCAGCAATGGTTCCAGCGATCCACGCTCGCGTTCGCCCGCGGTGGAATCGGTCGCGATTTGCATTCCGCCAGTTATTGCAGCGATAATCAAGAAAAGGAGGACAATGTCGAGTAAAGTGGCGGCCCGCTGCTGTGAGCTCGCCAGATCTATGGCCTCGATTCTCAACGGGTTCGCGACGTCTGGACTGACCCCTCGCACTGTCAGGCGTGCGGCTCCGATTTCTTCGTTGAACCGGTTCAGCAGCCCCGCAAGACGTCTCAACTTCGGCGCAGTTGTCTTTCGAGTGGAATCGGAGAACAGCTGAACGGTCGCCGGTTTTGAATGACAAAATTGATCCGCGAAGCCCTGCTTGATCACGAGTACCATTTCTGCCCGCCCGTCGCGCACCGCAGCCTCAGGATCAGTCGGCCCCGCCAGGACCTCGACACCGGGTTGCTGCTGCAACCAGTTCACCAGAACGGGGGCGAAATCAATGCCGGCAACGGGAATGCGGATTTCTTTCGCCGCTGTCGTCTGGCTGGTTTGTTGATTCAGCATGAAAAAAATCAACAACGGACCAAAGAGTGCAGTGACCAACATTGTGTAGATAGAACGCCGATCGCGGAACCCATCGCTCAGTTCCTTACGGGCTATGACAGCGATTGGCACCCAATTCACGATAGTTCTCCATTGCTGGCGCCTGCTTCGGGACCGACTAGGCTGACAAAGGCATCTTCGAGAGTGGTCCTCCCCGTCAGTTCGAGTAGCTCTTTGGGAGTGCCTTGGGCCAACACCTGTCCCGACGCAATTACAAAGATGCGGTCGCAAAGCGCCGAGACCTCCTGCATCACATGACTCGAAAACAGCACACAACGTCCTTCGGCGCGCAGATTGCGAATGACCGCGCGTACCGCGCGAGTGCTCATCACATCGAGACCATTTGTGGGTTCATCCAGCAGGATATTCTGCGGTTCGTGAACCAGTGCGCGAGACAATGCGACCTTCGTCCTCTCGCCGTGGGAAAAACCGGCAACGGGCCGGTCCGCAATGCTTTTCAAGTCCAGGTTGTCGATCCACTTCTCTATGTGTCTTTCCAAATCTAGGCCAGTCAATCCGTGCAGGTTGCCAAAGTAGCGGATATGTTCGCGAGGTGTCAGGCGGCCATAGAGCCCAGACTGGTCTGGCAGCACACCGAGTCGCGCCTGAACCGATTGCGGATCGGAGGCAACATCGCAGCCATCCACTGTGATAGAGCCATCATCGGGTTTCATCAGGCCATAGATCATCCGAAGCGAGGTCGTTTTCCCAGCTCCATTCGGACCGAGCAGTCCGGTCACCGTTCCGTCGGATGCGCTGAACGTTACGCCTTGTAGCGCCTGTTTCGTCCCAAAGCGCTTGCACAGATTTTCGACGCGGATCATTTCCCTACCTCTGCCCTCGGATCCGGGCCCGAAGGACTAAGAAAGAACGGCGGCCTTCTGAGATTTGCCAGGCAGGATAAATCCAGCGTCGATGCACTGCCATCATTGAGAAATTTCGTCATTAGCTTCATCACGCACCCTGTGGAGGCGGTACCGTGACCGGCGGCAGGAACAATGATGTGCCGCGAGTTCTTCCATTGAGAGGCTACTTCCTGACCCC
>JAWOLO010000598.1:0-4795 GCA_033853375.1 Terriglobia bacterium | reverse complement strand
AACTTCTCATGAAAGCTCTCACTGCTGCCGAGATGCGCGAAGTAGACCGCCTTACCACCGAGCGCTACGGCGTTCCCAGCCTGCAGCTTATGGAAAATGCAGGAACGCGATTTTTTGAGTTTCTTCGCTCTTCCTACAGTGACGCTGCCACTAGTCACGCGGCGGTGCTTTGCGGGAAAGGCAATAACGGCGGCGACGGTTTTGTCGTTGCCCGGCTACTGCAAGAAGCAGGACTGAAGCCCCAGGTCTATCTCTTTGCCGCGCAGGACGCGGTTCGCGGAGACGCTGCCGAAAACCTCATGCGGCTCAAAAAGTCGGAAGCCAAAGTTCAGGAAATCGCGAGTTGTACGCAATGGGAGCAGAATCGCACCGAAGTCGCTAAATCGCGTTTGATTGTGGACGCCCTGCTAGGGACCGGGTTGAAAGGGAAGGTGGAAGGCCTTCTCGCTTCGGTGATTGGGGACCTCAACAAGATTTCGCGGGATGCGACTTCTCTGCATCCCGAAGGAGTCGTGGCCGTTGATACCCCTTCAGGTCTACCTTCCGATGGAGAAACTTCACAGGGGCCGGTGACTCGTGCGCACGCCACGGTTACGTTCACGGCACCCAAGATTGGTCAGCTTGTCGCTCAGGATTCGTTCTTCTGTGGAAAGCTCCATGTCAGGGAGATTGGGTCGCCACGCGAGCTCATTGAAGAGATTGGCAAAGGAAAGGTTCGCTGGATCGAGCCCCTGGAATTCCCTGAGCTTCCTCTGGTTCGTCAAGTCGATTCCCATAAGGGAAAATTCGGGCACGTTTTGGTGATTGCAGGATCGTTGGGCAAGTCAGGTGCGGCAATTCTTGCCGGGCGTGGCGCGCTGCGTTCTGGAGCTGGCCTCGTGACCGTGGCGACTCCGGATGTCGTGCTTCCCATCATCGCTGCGGCGCAAGCAGAGCTTATGACTGAGCCGCTTGCCTCTACGAAACTGGGGAAAATCGCGGCGGAAAATGGGAAAGCCAGTAGCCTGCGTTCCCTTGTGCAGGGCAAGACCCTTCTGGCCATTGGTCCCGGGATTGGGACAGATAAGGAAACGCAAAAATTCGTCACCTCGCTTGTCAGGCAAACGGATTTGCCTGTGATTCTGGATGCGGATGGACTGAACGCGTTTGCTGGACACGCACGTGACCTGGGCAAACGAAAGACGCAGTATCTTGCAGTTACGCCGCACCCCGGTGAAATGGCTCGACTTCTTGGCGTGTCGAATGCGGCCGTACAGGCGGATCGACTGGGAATGGCATTAAAGGCAGCCAAAGCTTGGAAGACTCACGTGATCCTTAAGGGATTTCACACGATTCTTGCCGCTCCGGACGGTCGTGCCTTTGTGAACACGACGGGAAACCCAGGAATGGCCAAGGGTGGTTCCGGCGACGTGCTAACTGGAATCCTTGCAGGAATGGCTTCCCAACTCGGCGTTCAGCACTGGGAGTTGGCATTGGCGCTCGGCATCTATCTACACGGTCGAGCAGGCGATGAATCGAATGCCGAACGAGCGGAAACGGGGTTATTAGCAGGTGAAATTGCGGACACGCTTCCCATTACATATCAGCGCTTGCTCACGGAGTTGCGCCAAATTGGCTGAGGAAATCATCACCCATTCCGCAGAAGAAACGATTCAATGGGGCAGGGAATTCGCGAAACGGCTGCAACCGCCTGTTCTTGTGTTACTTACAGGTGATCTGGGGACCGGAAAAACCACGTTGACAAAGGGCTTGGTCTCCGGCCTTGGAGCCGCCAACGAAAACGACGTGACAAGCCCTACTTTTACGCTCGTTCACGTTTACGGCAAGCAAGCTAAGGTATATCACGCCGATCTTTACCGCATCGAGACCTTCCACGACTTTGAAACGCTTGGCCTCGAGGATATGTTCGCTGTCCCCGCCGTCGCTATCCTCGAATGGTCAGAAAAGTTTCCGCTTCCATCACCCTGGCCTCAGGTTCGTGTCCGTCTGGAGCATCTAGGCGGCGACTCCCGCCGGATTTCTGTGTCGGATTCCGTCTGACTACCTTCGCGGCGCTCTCTCCGCTAACTATCTGGTTACGCCTGTCCTTAGGGTTCCTTGCCCGGCCCTAGGGACGGCTGTTAGCTTGAAAAGAGGCCCCGTGGTCGAAGGACATGTCCAACGAACTCTCCATATTCAGCGCGTCCGAACCGTCCGGAATTGGCCTGAAGAGCTATAACGTCTCGATTCCTATGGGGACGCTGGCCATCGGGGTCGATAATATCCACCACGATGTTTTTCTTAGTCCGAAATTTGTCCAGGCGGGTCGCGATTATCTGCTCGATCTGATTCGCCAGAACACCAGTTCCGCGCAATTTCCCGGCATGGAGACGCGTACAACGCGTGGGCCGGATTCGGTGGCGTTTCGCAAATTGCTTTCCGAGCTTCTGCAGAGCTCTCTGACCCAGGCCAAATACCACAAGAACATCGAGATTGACCTCCTTTTTCGCCTGAGCCTGCTGAAGTTTCTCACCTCGGAAATCGGCAGTCAGTTTGCCGATCTCATCCTGGAAGGGAAGGAGTGGATCCGCAAACGGGGGGAGCATTTCGAGCGCAGCCAGCAGGCGCACGTCATCAAGGCGCGCTTGTCGGAGCTGCAGGCTTCACGCCGCGCCGTGGTTCGCCGCGTGGGTCAGCAGGTCGCTCAGATTCTTGCGGAAGTTGAAGAAAACACTATCGCGAAAACCCGCCGCGCCTTGTTCGGTGAAGATTTTGCCCCCTATTACGAGCTGTGCAAGAACCGCCTGATTTTCCTCGACGGGGGCAAGGACGATGTCTTTTTCCTCGAGCACTATGTGCTGCTGGGCAATTACGCGCGCGACCCCGATCGTTTTGAGGCCATGGACGCTCTCTTCCAGGAGTTTCTCCGCGAGGCAGGTATCAGCGTATTGGAAGATCCGGCACACAAGGAGGCAGTCGAAACGCATACTGCTTTGCTGGAGAGTGTCGAGGCTATCCGCAGCGAAATCACGAGTCTTGAAGAACAACGCGAGGCCACGCGAAAGCGCCTTGACCGCGGGGAAAGTTTCTTTAACAAGTTTTTGAACTCCGACGATCCGGCGGACCTCAAAGCTTCTCTGCATGACATTGAAAGCCGGCTCAAACACCAGGAACTAAAGTTGGAGGAAATTGGTCCTCAGGTGGAAGAGGCGCGACAAAAGCTGGATTTTTTTCGCAAGGGCAAGGCGTCTCGGCTTGGCGAATATCTCGACGAGCCGGAAAACGCGCAGCGCTTATTCGACCCGAATGCCGGCCCGGAGGAATCGGCTCCGCTTCGCGCACAGCTTTTGACCAGGCTCCTCGACCGCCTCGAGCAGCATGAGATGCTTTTTCATGTTCTTGCCAGCTACGAGGTACGTCCCGTTGTGGATGAATACTGCCCGCCCCTGCATCTTCAGCAGCTTCGCCGGGCTCTGGTTTCCAAGGATGAGCTGAAGCAAGTGGAAAGGGTCATCAAGCAAGTTCCTGCAAAAAAGTTGTCACTCCGAACCATTGAAGAGCTTTCCAAAAGAATCCAGCGTTACTCGCGCGAGGAAATGAAGGAAATCGTTTCGCGTTTTGCCGGTGACTTTTTCCGTTTGCACCGGGACCTTCGCGATGCCGAACAGCTGACCGCGGGGATGGAACGCATCAACCTGGTCACGACGGAGAAAGCGCGAGAGTTATCACGCATGAATAACCGGCTCTACGAGTGCGTGCTTCCCGAAGAAGCCCGGCCTGCACAGGACAATGTTGTTTCGCATGTCATCATCAAGGCGGACGTTCGCGGTTCCACGCGTATGACCCAGGATCTCCTTTCCCGCGGTCTGAATCCCGCTTCGCATTTCAGCTTGAATTTGCATGAACCGGTCAAGAAACTTCTCGACCGGTACGATGCGAAGAAGGTGTTTATCGAAGGCGACGCCATCATTCTCGCCATTTTTGAAACGGAATCTTCCGTTGCTTACGCGCGGCCAGTGGCGAAGGCCTGTATTCTCTCGCGCCAGATTCTCGCGGTTTGCAATTCTTACAACGAACGAGCCTCTTCCAGCGATCTGCCCGCCCTCGAGCTCGGTTTAGGAGTGGCGTTTCAAGGCGATGCACCCACCTACTGGGTGGATGGCGACTCGCGCATCATGATTTCGAAGGCCCTCAATCTTTCCGACCGGCTCTCTGGCTGCGCCAAGCTGGCCAAGCGCTTGCTTGCCAGGCAGAAATCGCATTTCTCCGTCTTCCATTTTCTCAATACGATGGAAGGCGCCTCAGCGGAGGAATTGGACGAATTCCTGGTTCGCTACAACATGAACGGCATCGAGCTCAATGAAGAAGGTTTCAAGAAACTTTCCGAGGAAATTTCTCTCGATTCCATCGAAACAAAGCTGGACATGCCCTGGGGTAAACAGAATGTCACTCTGTTTTACGGCGAAGTCCCTCTCGGTGAGTCCGTCGAGTTGCTAGTGCTTCGCAAATCCTTCGCGCGCCAATTGTTGCCGGACGGAAAAATTGGCCGCCCCACCGAACACTCCTACTACGAAGTGTGCACGAGCCCAGCGCTCTACGACCTTGTTGCTGCGCTGCTTCGCACCAACCAAGCTTCCGTGCTTGTTCCACAGCGCAGTTAGTTACCCAAGAGGACTTGCCTTGAGGGTCCGCGTGCGCCTCCTCTATACTGCTCGCGGAGGCGAAAGGGGTCCGGTGATCTCCCCGGCCTTCAAAGCCGGCGATTCGGTCCTTCGCGGGTCGAATGGTGGGTTCGACTCCCACACGCTTCCGCCAA
>JAWOLO010000597.1:0-4120 GCA_033853375.1 Terriglobia bacterium | reverse complement strand
CTTCGACTGATTGCGGAACCGTGGTGGGTCAACCTGCTCCTTTTGGTTCCACCCGTGACCTACTATTCGTGGAAGCGAGGCGGAGGCGTCGCTCTCGCTCCGCGCCAATTGCTAACCAGCGGTGTGTTTGCGGCCGCCTTCGGCTTCGTCGAAGCCACGGTGGTTGTCTACCTTCGTGCTGCTACCGGCTTGCTCCCCGGTTACCAGGGAACTCTTTCGGATGTGATGCGCAGGTCCAGGGAGTTTTACCAGCAAGCGCAAGCGATCACACAATTTCCGCAGAGCCTACTCACTCTCGAAGTGGTCCGGGAAGCCGCGACCATCGTCATGCTGCTGAGCGTCGCATTTCTCACAGCCGCGAAGATTAGGTCCAGGGCCGCAGTTTTTTTGTGGACTTTCGCCATCTGGGACATCACGTATTACGCCGCGCTGTGGACCACGGTGCGTTGGCCGTTGTCGCTCCGCGATGCAGACGTTTTGTTTCTAATTCCGCGGCCGTGGATTTCGCCGGTATGGTTTCCGCTCTCAGTCAGCGCGCTTGCGATCCTGGCAGTGCTCTTGGCGCGCGCGAGGCCGACAAAAGTAGACCAAACGGAAATCCCCCAACCGTGAACGGGGTTCTTAACGCGGAAAATTCTCGTCCCATCATGTGTCCATGAACAGCGCTTCACATCAAAGACGTGCAATGTCCCGCAAAAAGCATCTTTGGGGAGCGCCGCCGTGGTCCGTTGATTTCCGGCCCAACTCGCGCTCTCTTCCGGAACAGGTTGATTTTGCGATTGTGGGCGGAGGCTTCACGGGTCTTTCCGCGGCAGCATGGCTGCGCAGGCTAGAGCCGACAAAATCTGTGCTCGTGTTCGAAGCTGCTTCGATTGGCGAGGGCGCGAGTGGGCGCACTGGTGGGCTCGCGTTGGCCGAAACTGCCGCCGGGCCGCTCCCCGGCCTCGGCGACGTGCTCGTAGGCTACAAGGAAATCTTGAAAGAGCTCCGCATCGATGACGACTTGGAGCTTCCCGGCGTGTATGAATTGGGTCGTTCGAAGCCTGCGAAGGATTCACCCATCTGCTGGAACGACTCCGGCAACTTGCAAGTCGTTCGAACCGTGCGCGGGGGCGCTGTCGACCCCGGCAAAGTGGTGGCAGGACTAGCGCGTGCCGCGGAAAAGGCAGGCACGCAAATCATTGAGCACACCGAAGTCTACAACATCAAATATTCGAATCCCCTGCGCCTGCAAGTTCGGAGCAAAGTGCGTGGCCGCGTGCGACCGAAAGAGATCCGCGCATCCCAAATCCTTCTCGCAACAAACGCTTTCTCTCTTGAACTCTCCGGTCTTCGCGGTGCAGCGCAGCCGAAGCTGACGCTTGCGCTTGCCACCTCGCCTCTCTCCGCCGCGCAACTTAATGCTCTCGGCCTCGCGTCGCGCCGACCTTTCTATACCGTAGACCTTCCCTACTTGTGGGGCAGGCTCCTCGAATCGAATGGCATTGTTTTCGGCGCGGGCCTTGTTCCGATGCCTGCATCGATCGCCTCTCTTTTCGAGAAACCCGCCGGAATGCGCTCTCGACACTTCGCCACGCCTAATTTGTATCGCTTCGATGTGCGAAAGGGAGAAGCTGCGGAGACTTTCCGCTGGCTCGAAGACCGCGTGCATCATTTGCATCCCGCTCTGAAGTCCGTGCGCATCACGCATCGCTGGGCCGGACCCATTCTTTTCACCGAAGGGATGCGCCCCCTCTTTCGCCGCCATCCGCGAAGCGAAAACGTGACGGTCCTTGGCGGATACAACGGCCACGGCGTCGCGCTTTCCGTTTACCTCGGCCGGTGGGCTGCCGAAGCGCTCCTCGGCTGCCGCCCGCTCCCACGCTGGGCCTAACTTCACTTTCTTTACCTCCCACTTGCTCCCTACAGTGCTACAATGCGCGGCGCTCAATCGAGGAGGATGTATGCCCAAGACGATGCGGTTGTTGATAATTTTTGTGGCGGCAGTGCTGGCAATACTCCTGACCCGAACGGCCTCGGCGCAGCAGCAGGATTTTTCCAAAGTAGAGATTAAGGTCACGAAGGTTTCCGGAGACATTTACTTGCTGGAAGGCGCGGGCGGAAACATTGCCGCTTCCGTTGGTGAAGACGGCATCGTGCTTATTGACGATCAGTTCGCACCGTTGGCGGAGAAGATTCAGGCCGCTCTGAAAAATATCGGCGTCACCGACAAGCCCGTGCGTTTTGTGATCAACACGCATTACCACGGCGACCACACCGGCGGCAACGAACCGTTTAACAATTCGGGCTCCACCATCATTGCTCACGACAACGTGCGCAAGCGCCTGGAGACCGGCGGCACAGCAGGCAACGGCGGGTCGGTCAAGATAGAGAACAAGCCGGCCACCAAGGCAACTCTGCCGATCATCACCTTCGACCACGACGTGACCATTCACCTGAATGGCGAGGACATTCGCGCGCTGCATTTTCCTTCGGGCCACACCGACGGCGACTCCATCATTTTCTTCCCCAAAAACAATGTCGTGCACATGGGCGACGATTTTGTGCGCTATGGTTTTCCGTTTATTGACGTGGCCAGTGGCGGCAGTGTCCAGGGCATAATTGCCGCTTGCGAGAAGGTCGCGGCGGAGTTACCTGCCGACGTGAAAGTGATTCCCGGACACGGCGCACTTTCGAATATGGACGATGTGCGCGCCTTCACGAAAATGCTGAAAGAAACATCCGCGGTCGTGCAAAAGGCGCTCGACCAACACAAGACTTTGGATCAGATGAAGCAGACTAAAATTCTTGCCCCATGGGATAAGTTTTCCGGCAGCTTCATCAACTCCGACGCGTTCATCGAGACGCTCTACAACTCGCTGACGGGACACAAAGGAGAATTCCTCAAGCACAACTGACTTGGAAATTGGAAAATCGAAACTCGAAAATAGTAAACAGAGCACACGGAAACAGGCGCTGGAGCGCTCTCGATTTTCGAATTTCTATCTTCGAACTACGGCTTAGCGTTCGGCGAGAAAAAACCGATAGGCAGATCTCGCGAAGTGCGCAAGCCCGCAGGCGCGTCGAGAATCACCGGAATGGAATTCACCACCACAGAAGCCGTGGCGATGTCGCCGTGCGAACCGCCTGGAATGGTGAGGCTAATGTTCGGATGGCCAGTGAGCGTAATGGTGTCGGCGGGATCTTTCGCGCCAACGTACATTTGCAGTTCGAGGTAGACCAGTTCCTTCCCTTCTTTCGAGAGGCCGCGCCCGATTTGATGCACGCCAGCGGCTTGCCCCTTCTCAACGGTCAGGTATTCCGTCTTCACCTGGTCAGTCGCCACTTTTGGTTCGATCGTCTCCGTGATGGTCTCAACGGGAAGATTCAGGGAGTCTGCAACCATGGCGACGGACTCCGGCAAACCTACGTGTTTGATCACACCGGCTTTCACCTGCTCGCGAAATTGCTCCACGGTCATACCCGCACCAATTTTCTTCTGCAGGGGGAGCCGTCGTTTCGAAGCGTCCACGATGCGCAGAGCCTTGGCGTGTTCGATGCGCTGCGAGACGGCAGCGAGCGTAATCACCAGCTTGTCCATGACAAAACCGGGATTCACTCCCGTGCCCACCAGCGCCACACCCCACTCCTTGGCCGTGGCGTCCAGCTTGGCCGCGAGTTCCGGATGCGTACGGAACGGAAAGGACAATTCCTCGCACGTCGAAACGACGCACGATTGCGCTTCGAGGCAAGCCACCAGCTGATCCATAACCTTTGGCAAAGAGGAGGACGTGGAATGGATCACCACGTCCGCGTTCAAGTCGAGGGCCTCTTTCACATCGGCAAAAACCTTGACGCCCCACGGCGCGTCCGACGCGCCCGCGACTTCGCCCAGGTCGCGCCCGGCCTTGGCGGGATCCAGATCGATCGCGCCGATAATTTCGATGGCCTGCTTTTCTCGCATCAATTTCGCGATGGATGCACCGATGGGGCCGACACCATATTGGATGGCGCGAATCTTCTTTTTCACGAATGTCTCCGTAATGTCGCGGTGTGAGCGCCTACCGCTCATTTGGGCTGCTAAAGAAACCCCTACAATAGTGGATTTTGCGCGGGCATTCAACGACGAAGCGCGCCGTAG
>JAWOLO010000596.1:0-2936 GCA_033853375.1 Terriglobia bacterium | reverse complement strand
TCCAGGGATCCAACCCGGGCGGACCCGGCGAAGTCACCGGGAATGTCGAAATCGGGCGCAACGTCTTTCAACTGACTGATCAGCCTGGCGAAATATGACCCTGCCGCAACGGTTCCATGGCCGGCAGCCGCCACGGTGCCGGTCCTGTCGCGCAGCGTATAAGTTCAGAACTCCTGACATGCCCCGCAAAAATTGAGGAAATCTGCTTTTCGGCGGACATGGGTGCGGACAAAAACCTGTCCGCTTTTTGAAATGGAAGTTTTTCTTAAGATGCCCATTCCCTTGCAGGGCTTGCTCCAAAGTGATGCTGCAAAGAAATAGGAAGCCAGATGTTTCGGGCTATCTGCCGCACGAGAAGTGCGGACAAAAACCTGTCCGCTTTTGTCGTCGCCACATGGTCGGGCATTCTTGTCTGCCATGTCACCAGAGCAAAAGGAACTCCTCCGGCTTGACCCAACACCCGGATTCGTTTTCGTTAACGACCACGTCTATTTCAGCACAGAAGGAACGGAGCGCGTCATTTTCGTCCATGGTGTGGTGTTTGCGCACCACGATGCCGCCGACCGAGCCGCTGAAGCATATGCCCTGGTCTCCCTGTTTGAAACCGGCTACGCGACTCAGAATGACCTCGCCCGGGCTTTTGGGGTTTCCACCCGCAGCCTGCGTCGTTACCAGGAGCGTCTCGAAAGCGGGGGCTTGGCAGCCATCGCGCGGCCCGACGGCCGGCCCTCGGGGGGCAGCTCTGAGCGGCCAAAGAAGCGACTGCGAGATCAGACGATTCTCCGCCTCAAGACCAAGGGCTTCAGCAACCGCGCGATTGCTGGGAAACTCGGTTTGGACGAAAAAGTCGTGCGACGAAGTCTACGACGTTTGGGGTGGACGGCTTCTCCTGAACCATCATTCACTTTCCTTGAGTCCGACCCAGCCAGGGCTGTCACCGAAGTCTCGGAGCAAGCCGACGCTCACAACGCCGCTGGGATGCCGTCACCAGCGGACCCAGCCGGCGGTGAAGTTGAATCTGTGCCGCGGAGCTTGGATCTCGATCCTCTGGACCGTTCGATGGACCGGCTACTCGCAGCCATGGGATTGCTCGACGATGCCACGCCTCTGTTCGCCAAGGCTGCCGGCGTCGCGAGAGCCGGGGTGCTTCTGGACGTCCCTTCTCTGGTTGCCAGTGGCCTGCTGTCGGTAGCCCGGAAGATATACGGAAGCATCGGTCCAGCATTTTATGGTCTTCGCACAACGCTGGTAGCATACGTACTGTTGGCGTTATTGCGAATACCACGTCCAGAAACGCTGAAGGAATATGCTCCCAATGATTTGGGGCGTATCGTCGGATTAGATCGCATGCCTGAGGTCAAGACACTACGACGCAAACTTGCTTCTCTGGCTTCTTTGAAAGGCAGCCGGGAGCTGGGACGCGAGATGGCTCTCCGGCGCATCCGTGAGCGTGGCCGGTTGCTCGGTTTTCTGTACCTCGACGGACATGTACGTGCCTATCACGGGAAACACGCGATCTCCAAGGGATATGTGACGCGAACACGCCTCGCAGCTCCCGCAACGACTGATTACTGGATCAATGATCGGACGGGCGATCCGCTCTTTGTGGTTACCGCCGATGCCAATAGCGCCATGACCAAAATGCTGGTGCCTATCCTGGAGCAGATTCGCGAGTTGATCGGGCCCGAGCGACGCATCACGATTGTCTTCGACCGGGGCGGATGGAGCCCAAAGCTCTTCTGTGAACTACTGGCCATGAGATTTGACATCCTGACATATCGTAAGGGCCATACTCGCCGAACTGCCGAGAAGCGCTTCATCTTTCGGAAAGCCCGACTGGACGGCCGCCCCGTCAAATACCTCCTGCACGACCAGGCCGTCAGATTCTTAAGAGGGAAGCTGCGACTTCGTCAGGTTACCCGTCTTACGGAACAGGGTCATCAGACCCCAGTGCTGACCAGCCGCTGGGACTTGCGCGATATCGTCATTGCCTACCGCATGTTCGAGCGTTGGCGCCAGGAGAATTTTTTCAAATACATGCGTCAGGAGTTTCTGATCGATGCCCTTGCCGATTACGACATCGAGCCGGATGATCCGGCACGTTCGGTCCCTAATCCTGCCCGCAAGGAAGTCGAAAAACAGCTGCGCCTTGAACGAACGAAGCTCCGGGGGCTTCAGCAGACATACGGCACCACGGCACTGGATTATCTGGAGGGGCGCAGTCCGACGATGCGCGCCTTCACTGCAGCCGAGAAAAAGATCCGCCAGGAAATAATGGAAATGGGCAATCGTATTGCCGAGTTGGCGTCCCGTCGAAAGTTGCTCCCCGCCCGTGTTCCCCTGGCGGAGGCGCACCCAGGGAAAGAAGCAGTCAAACTATCCACGGAACGTAAACACCTGACAAACATATTGAAGATGGTGGCATACCAGATTGAAAGCGATTTGGTCGGGCAAATCCGTCCGCTCTATGCCAGAGCTGAGGACGAAGGCCGGACATTTATTCAGGCAGTCCTGCAGAGCGCCGCCGCAATAGAACCGACCGAAAATGAATTACACATCAGGATCGCACCGCTCAGCTCGCCTCACAGATCCAAAGCTCTTGCGGCTCTCTGTGAAACGCTCAACCGAACAGATACTCAGTTTCCAGGTACCGAGCTGACGATGCGATTCTCTGCGGAAAAGCACGGAGAATTGCGATAAACCGGACAGGTTTCCACCGAACCATGTCAGGAGTTCTGAAATTAGGTTTCAGAAAAGGGCCCACAACCCGTATCTTATTGCTGCCGGCTTCGCGAAAACCGAAACCGCCGTACCTTGGCTGGGCGGCAAAAGGCTCGAGATAATCTTCGGATAGAAGGCGTGGGGTTAAGGGCGAAAGCTAACACTATCCCCTCGCCAAATCGCGGATTCTGACGGAATTTCTTAGGTCGAGTCCC
>JAWOLO010000595.1:0-18699 GCA_033853375.1 Terriglobia bacterium | reverse complement strand
TTTGCCCAATCTTAGCTTGACAGCTGTCCTCTCTGTGCCAAGAGGGTATCTGCGTCGAATCTGCGGTGCAACCATTGAATACGGCAAATGTCCCATAGCATCTTCATCGAGTCCGTGACCAAGTTCACCTTGGACCCGGGCTGAGCGATCCAGTTGACAGGAACCTCCATTATCGACAGCGATAGCCGCTGAGCAATGTAAAGTACCTCCACATCAAAGGCAAAGCCGACGGTTTTTTGCAGAGGGAAAATTGCCAGTGCCGCCTCGCGGCGAAACATCTTAAATCCGCACTGCGTGTCGCCTATACCGCCGAACGCAAGTAGATTGACGAAAAATGCGAAGCAGCGACCGATCAGCCGCCGGTGAAGTGACGATTTGATCTCAACCTCGCCGGGATTCTGCACAATCCGTGAGCCGATCGCCAGATCGTGCCCTCGTGCGAGGGCATCAAGAAGCTTTGGAATCTCGTCAAGGGGAGTGGCTCCATCGGCGTCCATAAAAAGGACATATCGGCCCTTGGCGTTCAGCATTCCGAAACGCACGGCGCCACCTTTGCCGGTGTGCGGGCAGGCTAGCGCGCGAACTCGGTCGTCGCTTTCTTCGAATAAGCGCCCGAGAGCAAGAGTCTGATCTCTGCTGCCGTCATCGGAAATAATTAATTCAAAATTGAGCCCGCGTTTGGTGCACCAACCAATCGTTTCCAGCACTGTTCGCGGCAGTCTTGCCTGTTCGTTGTACGCTGGAATAACGATCGACAAGTCTATCTCGCTTGGCGTCCGCGGTTTCAATTCCAACGATGAAGATAGCTCACTGAGTATCGAGCGAGTATCGTCGACAACACCAGACAAAGGCGGCAAAATCGTGGAGTTACGTCCAAGTGCACGCTTGGGGCGCGCAAGTGAGATGAAATAAAAGCCCCCTGTTACGTAGAACAGCACGCCGGTGACCGTGGTGAACACATATTGTGAGCCATGCTGAATCAGAACCATGGCAAGCGCAACTGGATAAGCCGGGATTCCAGAACCGACAAGGAAGAGCGGCGCAGTTGCTTCAATTGATCCGATGCCACCCATGGTAAAGGGAACGAGAGAAGCAAAATTAACAACTACTACGAAGACGAGAGCGATCTTTATTGTCATCCCGCCCCAAACGGCCAATCCAAAGCAATAATATGACGCAGTCTCCATCGCCCAGACCACAGCAGTCACGGAGATGGCCTGCAACATGCGTCCCGGCATACGCAGAGGCAGCAAGCCTTCGACAAACTGAGTTGCTTTTTTACGGGCGTACGCTGGCAGATGTCCTGGAAATCTTCGGTTCGTCCTGTCGATGACGGAAAGAACACGTTCGTGCGAATGAATGCAAAAAATGAGTACCAAGGCAAGAGCGACGAAAACGACCGAAACGAAAAGCAGCCCCTCTTGGAGCCGCCGATCAATTGGAGCTAGGATAATACCGGCGAGACCGAAAATGGCTAGGATCAATCCGTCAAGAATGCGTTCGGCCGCAATCGAGCCTAGGGCCGTCGTTCTTCCACGATCCTCACTAGTCTTTGCGGATGTGCAATGAGCCCGCAGGACTTCACCTAATCGAGCAGGCAAAACATTGT
The DNA here is from genome assembly GCA_033853375.1 of Terriglobia bacterium. Taxonomy (GTDB): domain Bacteria; phylum Acidobacteriota; class Terriglobia; order Acidiferrales; family UBA7541; genus Acidiferrum. The sequence continues at coordinate 17,090 of JAWOLO010000595.1, read as the reverse complement.
TCCCCATGAATCCGATCAACAGTAGACGAAGTGAGTTCCAATAGTCGAGGCTGCGCTCCCAAATCAACCAGCGACCTCCCCGCAGCAAATAGCTCGACACCATGAGCGCGCTTCCCAACAGCAGAAGAGGCGGGCGCGCCTTGCGGATCGACGCCATCGTTTCTGGCAATCCAAAATGAGAGAGAGCGACATATAAGAGGGCGCCCCCCAGAATGATCGAAACCACTGCTTCAACAAGACGCTTCATTTGAGACGATCCTATGAGCGACAAATCCCTAACTTTTCCTCGTAGCCACCACGACAGTTCATCCACCCGGTAAATCAACAGCTTGACAACACGTTTGAGACTTGCCGCCACAAACTGTTTCCCTTGTCAGTTACAACACAAGTTTGCGGCAATAAAATGCTTCCGCGTAACCACTGTCGGCGACGCATTCCATTCCGCGCAAGCGCATAAGCGCAAGAAAAGTGTCTTTTTCAAACCACTTCTTTGCGCGCTGGGTTTCGAAAGCCTGCATTAGGTAATTGACTTTTTTCTGGTAGATTTCCGGTGCGAGTGGCACAAAAAGGTTGGGCTGCCCCAAGTCTCCGTCAAATTTTGGAATTTCGTATTCGAGAATCAAATGATTCCTGAAGGTGTTCCAAGTCAGTTCAGCAACTAGGCGGTGATCTTGATGGGCATCCTTGCGGTTGTGCGTGAAAATCACATCTGGCGCTGTCGCCTTCAATTCCTCGAAGTAATCCTTGATTTGCGCGCCTTCGAATGGGAAAAAACCGTCTCGAAAACTTTTGACGATTACTTCCTTTTTCTTTGCGCAGCCTAGGAAGAGCGCAGCGCTTTTACGAGCTTCCTCTTCGCGTTTGTTGTGGGCACCAAAAACAACCCAGAAGATCTCCGTCTCAGGCAGACCGGAAAGCAAGCGCAAAATGGTACCGCCACATCCGATTTCAATATCATCGGAATGTGCGCCCAAGCACAGGATTTTGAAGGGATGGGCAGCCTTTGGAAGAAAATCTAGGGCAAGCATGTGCGCTGGTTAGGTCTCCCGCTAGCCTCAGTGATTTCCGCCATTGCCATTGAGCTTCCATACTTCCCATGGCGCAGTACCGCCGGCGCAAAGGCTCTCGAGTTGCTGCCTGTCCTTGAAAGTATCCATGCTGGCCCAGAAGCCATCATACGGGTAGCCAATCAATTGCTTCTCGGCGACAAGTCTCTGAAACGGCTCAATCACCAGTTCTTCTTTTGCACGAATGTAGTCGAAAATCTGCTTCTTGAAGACAAAAAAGCCGCCGTTAATGCGGACGTTTCCATCGTTAATAGGGTGGATTTCGGAAACGAGGCTTCCGTTACCCTGCTGCAGTGATACCAGATGATAGCTGAGATTAGGGCGCACACAGAGAAAGCTGGCGACCTTGTTCTGCTCATGAAAGTGCCGAAGTTGCTGAGGTAGCGGCAGGTCCGTTAGGCCATCGCTATAGTTAGCCAGGAACTCCTCCTCTCCTTCTAGATAATTCTCCACCGCTTTCAAGCGCTGGCCAATATTGGAATTGATTCCGGTATCTACGAATGTAATGCGCCAATCATGGATATCGCTATTGAGCAAATCTATCTTTTTGCCGCCGCCCGAAAGGACAAAATTGTTAGAGGCGCATTCGTTGTAATTGAGGAAATAATTTTTTACAGCTTCGGCCCGGTACCCGAGGCACAAAATGAAATCCTTATGCCCGAAGTGAGCGTAGTACTTCATGACATGCCAGAGAATTGGACGATAACCTATATGCACCATGGGCTTGGGAATATCTTCCGCATCGCGAATGCGGAGTCCCAGCCCGCCGCAGAAAAGAACAACTTTCATGTGGACTCCTTCACTGTGCGCAGAATCCTCAGACGCGCGAGGCTACGATTTCTTCCAACCAGGTTTCACCGCGGAAATGGTGGTACTGCTCGGCGCGCAACTGGTCCGCCAACCGATCCGGAGGAAGTACGACGTCCCGATACGTTATGACTGAGTCCTTCGGCACGTCGCGGGTTAGAACGCAATTCTCCACCAGACCTTCGGGGATGTATTGGTTGCGGCACATTTCGTCCGCGTTTACCGCCTCACCGTAGGTCATATACATGCCGTAGTCATCGAGAGTCTCGCCAGCCTTCAAATCACGCTTGGCCACCGCACAAACCTCGACTACCGGGCCGCCCAAAGGCTTGGCAACAGAGTCACGGAACAGGGCCACACGGGCAACGGCGTTAGGCACATCGAAGTGCACTAAGTGATAGGGTGTAAAGAACGAGTAGAGCGGCCCATCGCCCATCTTGTAAAGGTTCAAATAATGCTGCTGCTTGGGGTCCGAATGTTCTGCGAGGACGTACAATTTCGTCAGGGGAGTCCCTACGACATAGTCTACGATGCCGCCCAGCTTACGTACTTCGTCAATGTCATAGATTTTGCCGATCTTCATGACATCGTCTTTGTATTCCATGCCTCTCGACATGCCGCGAGAGCGTACCAGGAATCCTGTGGCGTTGGCGACGATGGCCTGCTCAAAGCTGATCTTGGAGCCGTCTGCAAAACTCGTCACCATCGCCGGGTTTTGTCCCCATTTCTCGGCAAAGCCCTTTTGAGTCGTAGGATTTCGGTAAGGGTCCTGAAGACCTTTGACGTTGCCGATGACGCGCGGTGTCAATCCCAACCCTTTGACCCACCTGTAAAGATTGATCTGAAGTCCAGGCTCGTCACCGTCACAGGCAGACAGGACCACACCATGTTTTTCGGCATAGAGTTGGAGAATGGGTCCAATCGTAGCGTCAATTTCTGCGTTCAGTAGCACCACGTCCTTCTTGTGGCGGAATGCTTCGAGAGCGACGCGGGCCCCGAACTCGACGGATCCTGTGACGTCCACAAGAATATCGATCCCCGTGGAGCGGGCCAGCAGGAACGCGTCGTCGGTCACGACAATCTTGCCCTCGCTGATAGCAAGATCCGCCTCCTGCTGTTTGGATGGCGCGGTCACGTTTGTGACACCCACATATTCGCAAAGATCGAAGGCACGCTGGATTTGGCGATTGAACACACCCACAAGCCGCATTCCTGGTTTAGTGTGGACGATGTGATTTGCCAAGCCTCGGGACATAAAACCGGCCCCAAGCAACGCGACCCGGATGGGGCGCCCTTCCGTCTCTCGTGCTTTCAAGGCGTCATCAACAATAATCATTGGAAGTTCCTCGGCTGAAACTAGATCTACTTCGCCACTTCCAGCGGCAGGGCGCTCATCCTCCGCTTGACTTCTTCTTCCTGTTCGTCGAGCAGCTTCCAGCCCTGGTCCTTATCAGAAATTGCACTTACTGGCAGCGGCCACTCCAAGCCCAGACGAGGATCGTTGTACAGCAGGCCGCCCTCCGAACCGGGCGTGTAGAACTCACCGACCTGGTAGCTCGTTTCGGTGTTATCTCGAAGCACTTGGTAGCCGTGAGCGAAACGTTCGGGAACATAAAGGGCACGGCAGTTTTCCTCGGTTAGTTCAACCGCTAAGTGCTGGAGATAGGTCGGGCTTTCTGGCCGTAAATCGACGATGATATCCAGGATTGCGCCGCGGGTGCAGCGCACTAATTTCGTTTCGGCAGCCGGTGGAAATTGAAAATGCATTCCGCGGAGCGTCCCCTTCTTGCGGTTATATGCAACATTGGCTTGAGCGATGATCGGCTTCAACCCGTGCGCATCAAATTCGTGCTGGCAGAAGACTCGCGCAAAGAAGCCCCGAGAATCTTCGCGACGCTCGATATCAATCACGAATGCACCCCGGAGTTTAGTTTCTGTAAAAATCATCGAATTAGCTCTCCCCTTTGATTTCGACGTTCGGCTCACGATCAGCTAGCGCGCCAGCACCAGCCTGTCGGAGGAAGCCGTCCAGTACAATGCAGTATCGAGTTGTTTAGCCTTCTGAAGACGCTGAATGGTATTAATGCGGAAATACCGGCCGCTCGTCACGTCGTCGGCAGTCAGGCCAGCGGCACGATAGGCATCATAGAGTTCCTGCGCGCCCCGTCGCGCCGTCCACTTCGGTCGGAACTGTGGCAAAACGCGAAGTATCTTATCGCAATTGACTCGGTAGCAGCGCTTGTCGGGTCCACCACCCGGCGCATACTCAATGCGGCAACCAGGCACGGTTTCTTTTACGATGGCGGCAAGTTCGCTGATGCGATAGTTTTCGTTCGTGCTTCCCACGTTGAAAGTTGCATTGTGGACCGCATTTCTCGGAGCATCCAAGACACAAATCATCGCTTGAATGATGTCGCGAATGTGCACGATCGGGCGCCAGGGCGTACCATCGCTTTTTATGTGAATCCGGCCGGTGGCTAGGGCAGAAGCAACAAAATCGTTCAGCACGATATCCAGTCGCAAACGGGGAGAAACTCCGTAGGCCGTGGCATTTCTCATAAAGGTCGGGCTGAAGTGGTCGTCGGCAAGGGCTGCGACGTCGCGTTCGACAAAAACCTTGGATTCACCGTAGGGAGTGACCGGATTGAGGGTCGCTGATTCGTCGAGGAATTCATCCCCGGCAGAGCCGTACGTGCTGCAAGAGGAGGAGAACACGAAGCGGCTTACGCCCGCCTGCTTCGCTAACTCGGCAAGACGAACGGATGCATGATGATTGATATCGTAGGTGAGACTCGGATCCAGATTGCTCAGTGGATCGTTCGACAACGCCGCCAAATGTAACACGGCGTCGAAGCCTTCAAGGTCAGCTATCGTTACGTTTCGGATGTCTTTGCGAATCTCAAAGATTTTCGGGGCAGGTATGCCAAAATCGCAACCCGCAAACAAGTCAGTGTCCAGACCTACTACATCATGACCTGCAGCGATCAACATCTGGCTTGCCACTGAACCGATGTAGCCTTGATGCCCCGTCAATAGCACTTTCATTTCGCCTGACTCCTAATGAGATTGGGAACAAAGAGCCGACCAAATTTTCGTGGGCAATAGCGAATTGCAACCAGAAGAAATGGCCTTTTTACAATGCTGGTGTCTGTCACCTTGAAGGGGCATACTCCTGCCCATAGAACCTAATCCGGCATTCAAAGGTCTACGTTCGCAATCTGCTTACCAAAAACAGAATCACAACCGTCCGTTCCCCAGTGCCCCAACCCGATCTAAGTCATTGATTGTACGCATCTTATTTAGGTTTTGATGCACTTGGCCAGCGTGCATCGGTTCGCGCTTGGAACGCATTTCTTTCCACTTATAGGAAAAATTTTTCGTCAATGCTGGGCCCCTGCCCTGCCAGAAAATGGGCCAATCAGCGAATATCAGCTCCGCAAGATCCCTAGGCTCCATCCGCACGCCAGGACTTGTATAAGTCAGAACACTGCTGAGGATTTTCAAAAAAAACCTGAGAAAACCAGCTGGGGTGCCCGCTCAGTGCTCTCGGCAGAAGATGCGGCCGAACGCGTGGCGAAGCATTGGGATCACGAACGCACATACTACCGAGAATCAGGCCATTCCGCATATTTCTAGTTAACTACCTCTTAGTATTATTCTTGTTCCCGAATCACCTCAGATGCCAGTAAAAATGTGATTATATTGTTCATCTAATGCTACACGGCAAGCCTCCGCCTTGCAGCTAAGCTTCTGCTTTAGATGGGTCGACCGCTCCTCAAGTGTCTTGAATTGGCGAACCATCTTCTCCAAGTCGATTGATTCGATATCTTGCCGGAACTCCCCGAGGCCTACGTCGGTCATTAGAGCATCTACCTTCTCGTGGTACGAAATCGCCAGCACCGGCTTACCAAGCATCAGGGCCAATAGGACATTATGAAACCTGCTTGCGACGACTAGATCAGTCGCAGCGAGTTGCGATAGTATTTCTTGAACAGAAGAGGCAGGCTCATCGATGATATTTCCATTTTCGCAACCGAACCCGCGTTCTTGGAGGAGTACCTGCAGGTCCTCTCTTGCACGCTGGTCATAGGTTACGTCGCCAATGAGCAGCCGCACAGTATAGTTTCTTTCGAGCAACCAGCTCACAAAAGTTCCGAGCTTCTCCAGATAATCGCGATAGATGGTTTCATCGTCCGGCGATGAACACTGTCGGTTAAAGTAAGTAATCATGCCGATACCGATGATCGGTTTATGAGTGCCTTGGCGGGAGCAACGAGGGAGCATCGCTGTCGGAAAGCTAAATGCTAGGTCCGGAAATACTAGGTCACGTTCGCTGTCGAAACCTATGCTTTTGAGGTAATCCTTCGAGAAGCTATCGCGATAGGATCGGTAATCAGCGCATGAAAGAGCTGCTTTCACGATACGTCGGCTCAGCGGACGACGAAGCGGGCCAGCGCCGACACTGAGAAATATAACTTTGCACCGGCAAAGTTTTGCAGCAACCGTCCACATCAGGATTTCATAATGTAAGCCCAGAGGACCAATGCCGAAATCCCCCAGCATTCCCGTTCCTGTCATAACCAACACATCGACAGCTCTTAGCGTAATAAACACCTCAATCCATCGAAACAGCTCCACGGGAATACGAACGAAGACTTTTCGCAGGAATCGCAGAATGCGATTATTAATGGGTGAAAATGAGATTTCTTCTATGGGGACAGCAGAAATATTGTATGCCAAACGCACTTCGTCTGGGCGGGGGCATATACAGCTAATTTCCGCATCTGGAACACGCTTTTGAATGTTATATAAAAGCGCTTGCAATGTACATTCGTTGCCTAGATTCCCGACCCCAAAGGCACCGAAAAGGCCTATCGTTGGTCGTTTTTCCGTGATTCTGATATGTGTCGAGTTGGGCATGAGAGACTATTAGGCGGAAGCTCCGTAAACCTTTGCAAATCTCCGCGCACCAAGCGATACGGCGTCCTGACCAGTACATAGGGCCGGAACTCCGCTCTGGACAAACTTCCAAAGCGAGAAGAAACGGCGTGTTGCTTAAGGCAAACTAAGCTCCGCGCTTTCAGCTAGCGAAGGCTTCCTGAGTCCGCGAATGAGATTGAGATAGAATGTTTTCTGTCCCCCGACAAACAACAGCAGCCCGAAAAACACGATCAGAAGCACACTGGTCTCCAGGACGAGCCGGGGCAAAGGCGCCAAGAGATGACCCCAGGCTACCTGTGCTACGAAGGCCAGAAGCCCAGCCAAAATGCCATAACCCAGCGGCCAAATTAGGGCGAGCAGAACATCCCAGGAAGAAACGGGCGTTCCCTTTACGCACCAAGCAATGAAAGGAACGACCCATATGGCCATCACCGCCGAGTAGGCAAAGGCAACTCCCTTGGGCCCATAAGGCAATCCGAGCAGATAACCTGCAATAAGTGTCGGAGCGAAGACAAGCGCGATATTCAAGCTTCGCCTTACCAATCCCAATGAGATTAGCAGCCATCCCATCGGATTGATAATTGCGAAGATCATAATCGTTGGAGCCAGTAAGCGAAAAATGACGACCGCATCCATCCACTTTGGCCCTAAAAGGACCAAGACGACATCGTTCGCGAAAACGGTGCAGGCAATCGTCAGAGGCAAGGTCATCGCCAGAACCAGCGAGTAACCTTTCAAAAAGTAGCTCCTAAGGCGGGCGTGGTCGTCCTGAAGCCGGGACAAGGCCGCAAATGCTACCTCACCAACAGCAGCATTCAAATTCTCTGTGGGAATGGTAGTCAACTGGTAAGCCCTTCCGTAGATTCCAAGGACGTCACTACCCCAGAAGCGTCCTATCAAAATTTTGTCGGCGTTATACGCAAAGTAGGCAACCAGACTATTCAGGCTGACGATCCCGCCAAAGCGCATCATGGAGCCAACCCCAGTACCCCTCTGTGGCATCCTAGGCACCCAGCCCGTGCTCAGCCAAGCACCGAGAGTCGCAGTGAGTGGAATGCTGACCGTCATTGCTACCAAGGCCCAGTATCCGTATCCTGCTCTGGCCTCAACGATGGCAATGGCGTTACCCACAAGCAAGGAGATGATTGTTATTACAGCCATGGTGGTAAAACGCATCTGACGTTGAAGAAGTGCTGAGTGTTGCACGCCCGCGGCATTGAAAACGAATCCCGCCGCCAGCGCCGCGGTCACAGCGAAGAGACGAGGCTCGTGGTAGAAGGCAGCGAGGAGAGGAGCCATTGCCACTGTCAGAAGTCCGAGAAATGTGCCGACCAGCAGATTGACCCAGAATAAAGTCGAGATTTGCTCGTCCGTGACCGTGGCGCGCTGAATTGCAGCAGACGAAAGTCCAAAATCCCTCAGTAAGAGCAGGATTCCAGTGAAGGCTGTGACCATCCCCACTAATCCGAAGTCTTTCGGGCTGAGAAGGCGGGCCAATATCACGAGGGAGCCGCCACGAATGATGAAATTTGCTGCTTGGGCAGAGAGTCTTGCCAGACCACCACGAATGGTCAGCTGCTTCAAATCTTTCATGTTGTGTTTAGCACCAATTCAACGGACTTGACTTTTAATTGAAAACCTTGGCGAGAGCGTCTTTTCGGTCCAAATTATCGTCTACTAAGATCAGGTCGATTAAACGACTGTTTCGCGTTGGAAATTCGCTAAGCTAGGATGTGTGCGTCAAGCTCTTTCCTCACAAATTGCACTTTCTTTGAGGATCTGGCGAAGCGGTTGAGCAGTAATGCGGAAGGCGGCTGCGTAGCGAATTTTCCAGTCTTTTCTTCTTTTATTCAGAGGCTCCAGCCCGCCATAAAGGAAGGGCCATTGGCCCCTCAAGCAAGAGTCTCCATCGTGGATCTCCTCAAGTAACTCCGTTGTAGGTTCCCAGCCGAGTTGCTGAGCAACCCTCTCCCGGACGTCCAAATCGATTCCTGACACGAAAAGATATCCTTGAGGACGAACCAGTCGCGCAATATTTCGCAGGCATCGTTCCGCTTCGGGCTCCACCATGTGGCACAAAAAGTTGCTTGCGACGACGATATCCTGAGAATCCATTTTATTGAGAATCTCAGGTTCCCTTACATCCGCTACGTACCAGTTGATTCCCTCCTTGAGCCAATCTTTTATCGCAACCGCATCCTCGTGGGAGTCAAAAAGTTCCCCTTTTTCAGCCGGGGTCAGCCGTTCAAAAATCTCTGAATCGACTACTCTCGAACCGGTCGAACTTACTCGCCAACGCCCTGCGGCCATACAGTCCCGAACTGCGTTGAGGTTCATTCGCGCGTTCAGAGGATAAACACCCCGCCGCGCAAATTCCACTGCCTCTTCCGAAATATCGACTGCTTGCATGATCACCTTTAAATCGGGCCGTGCAGTCCTTATCGTCCACGCAATCGAATACACCTCTGCGCCGGTGCTACAACCTAGCACGGCGATTCTAACCGTATCACCTTGCTTCTTGTGGCTAGCCAAACGTCGCATTAATTCCAACTCCGGCCGATTGCGGAGAAAGAACGTATTCAATGCCTGTGCCCGAACGCCATTTGTCCGAGCTAACGCATGCAAGAACCGGCCATACCATTCGATTGACCGAGACCGAATTACGGATGAGGGAAGAATATTCCAAACGCGTCGATTGACACGCAAAAAGGCGTTCGTAAGAGATTTTCCGAAGATTCGCAACCTGACTAAGCGTTCCCACCAGGAAACATCATTGAGGGTCCACGGAGCTTCTTCCCCGACTACATGGCGGTTCCATCTAGTGAACTTATCTCTCCGGCGGAACCAGCTTTGCCTGCAAAAAACCAGCATAGTCATCCGGCCAGAATAGGTATATTCGACGCCTGAAGGAACTTCGATCAACTCTCCCGCGCAAACGTTGTACTCACGACCGTCAATCGAAAACGAGCCGCTCCCGGCAAGCACATAGTAGGTCCGAGTGACACCTCGACAAATCATAAAGGTGTCATGTCCCGTTTCGGATTCAACGTAGAGAACTTCCAAATCCCTTTGCTTCATTGGGCCAAAGGAATATCCAAAAAGGCCTTTGCCCCGAAAAGAAACTGAATCGGGCAATGTATATATGTAAGGCATTAGTCCTCACCCTTGATTATGGATTCCGACGCCACAAACAGTTCCGTGCAGGAACTTGGATGCGGACGGCCTGAAAATGACCTTCTTCTCGGTTAAAAGTTCTACCATGTGTCACGGGCAACTGCGGCTACTGTTGGACGGATGTTCCCCGGCGCCAGAGTGGATCTAATGAGAATCACTGAGCTAGTGCGGGAACTTCAGCAAGTTCGTATATGAGCCGGCTACCATCCAGAGTCGCGTAAGCCAGCCGCGCTCTCTCCTTTTCGGGACCTGTAATCTCCCACCCGTTGTCTTTTCGCATCAGCTTCATCTCACTTCGTGCCCTCCACCAGGAATCAACCTCTCGGGGTAGAGCGGCCCAGATCTTTTCTCGATCAACCATTGTGCGCACATAGTCCAGGAGCGATAGGTAACAGTGACGTGCGCGACTTTCGATAAGGTAATCCGGATGGGCAAGAATACTCATTAAACCGTTTCTCCCACGGATCAAAGTCAATTGCTGCCTCCACAAATCAATCGAAAAGTCGTTGAAAATGTGAAAGAGAGTGTAGTCTTGGGTTGTTGTGACGGGAAGTTCAACGATTTTCCCGACAAAATAAGGCATCACAGTACAACAGCCCCCGCGCATAGGATCCAGATGTGCCACGTTCGAAACGGACATGTCATATGAGAAATCGAAAGCATCGTACCAATCCTGGTTACGATACATCGACCCGGCGCGAAAGCCCCTTGACCCGTACCGATGAATAAACGCGTTGATTCGGGCTGCGCGGCGCAGAAACTCCCGCTTCTCCAAATACAACCGCCCGTCATGATTCAAGTCATGTACATTGAATTCAAACCTGCGGCTTCGAATTTCATTGACATACTCATTCGGGACCTCGTAACGCTCCTCCGGGATGACTTGAAACGATGCCTTAAATCCATACGAATCATCCAAATCCATCAACCGTGATGTAAAATCGCGGCCCGCAGAAGTTTCTACGTCGTGCGTTACGATTAGGCAATTTGGCGCGCCCTGGGGCCAAAACCAGATGAATGGAATCCGCTTCGTGCCGGTGGCTTCCATGAGCAGCCTCAAATAGGCCTGGTGAAGGGTGTCCACAGTGAAGTCCACAGGCCAACTCGGAAAGGGCACTTTCTTCCAATCGTGAAAGTATACCCGTTGCAGCCAGCGGCGGATCGAAATCGGGAGATTGTCTCGTATGAGGTAGTAAAATGTGCGAGCCGCCTTGCTCTCAAGGAGCAAATTCCTTCCACGGAGCCTTTTTTGCCGATACCGTTCACGCCGGAGGTTCTCCACCACCTCAGCAAAGGCAAAAGGAAGCTGATTCGTTGTACCGTCGCGATGAAAGTGCTTCAAAACATCGAATTCACTGGAGCTTTCAACATCCGCCGCAACGCCAGTCTGACATTGCCCGTAGCAGATATTGCCTTTACCGAATTGAAAGAAGCCAACCTTGCTTGGGAAAGTACGCCTGTCCGTGATTGCAGAAGGTAATGAGTCCGAGGAGAGACGATAATAGTCAAAGAGAGTTTGACTCAAGTTTGGTCCTGACACGTTTAATCCGGGTTGGCCTTTCTCAAAGACCATGGGTTAACTTAAAGAGAAAAACATCATGTTATGCGCAGGCAAATTGCCTCACTCATGACGGTCTCAACCTGCACGCCTGCAAGTTCGCCTGTTGCCGATACGGTACCCGCAACTACATGTTCCGGCCGTTTCTATCCGATATGGCGGTAAATAAGTTTGCCGGCGATCGTCCGTAATCCAGTGGGCATCGATGAAAACAGGACCTTTGCCATCTTTAATTTCCAGCCGTTGACCGAACCAAGTGAAGATGCATCAGGAAATCTCCAGTAAACCAGCCGTCGAGGCTCAGAAACCCAATGGTTTTTGAATGCAAGAAGACTCGCGTTTTCCTCTTCTGTCCTTCCCAGATCAAAGTTGCTTGCTCCATTTGCTTTAGCGGTGGTGATTGCACGCCATAAGAGCCATGGCATTCCGCCGAATTTATTGAATCGTGTGTCGGAACATCCGTACTTGTAATAGACCGTATCCTTACACCGCAAGGTCAGTATTCCCGAAATTGGTGTGTTTTCCTTATATGCCAGGCGAATTTCCAAGGCCTGGCCCTGGAACTGGATTAGATTCCGAAACCACTTGTAGGGGATCGGGGGAAGGTGATGCCGACCCCGTGTCATTACAAATAGGCGATAAAATTCCTTCAGCAGGTCCTCAGACCTACCAGATTTCTCGGTAAGACCAGCTCGTTGTGCTCGTTGAATGCGGCGTTGGACACAATCCCTGTCAAGGCCGCGGAGCACTTCGTCCAAATCTCGGCGGAGATCCAGAACATGCAAATAGTATGTAGTAGCAGGTTGAAAACCATTCGCTCCACTCATCGGACCGAAATTTCCGTTGACCGGACGAACCTCGAGATATCTCAAATTCTCGCGTTCCACCGTGGTTTGCACATAGCTCAGCAAGAGGTTTAGGTCGTCTCCCGAATCGCAAAGAGGCTCACAATGGTCTGAAAAAGGTAGCGATACCAGACGATGACCGGTCAACCAGCTTTCGATACGGCAAAAGAGCAGCCCATTCTTTAGCTCGCCCGTGGGTGATGAGGTGGTGAAAACCACAGGTTCATACTGATACGTGCTTCGTAAGGCTTGAAGCCAGCCCACGGTGTGAAAGACCGATGTCTTGGCGTGCCGCCCTACAAATCTCGCCCAGCGCTCATCGCTTATGGGATTAAGCTGATAAATTTGCATTTGCCAATTTGTGGATCTCTAGGCCAGACCAGATTTTAGAGGGGCGGTAAGTACCATCGATGATGGAGATCGTACCGCCCATGAGGCCTAGCTGTATCAGTCTGATGGAGATAAGCTGGACGTTCCAGCCGCATTTGCAGATTTGCTTACGAGCAAGCCAGCATATATGCGTTTGGTTAATTCGCTGACCAATTCCCAGGAATGCCGCTCTCTGGCGAACTCTCGGATCTCGAGCCGACGTCTTTCTAGATTTGCGAACAGATCACTCGCAAAGTACTCCTCTAATGCTCTGGCCAAGTCAGTTGGATCTTCGGGGCTGAAGGTGAATCCAGTGGTCCCCTGAAGAATCTCTTCTTTTAGTGAACCCACGTCTGCCGCTACGACAGGGAGGCCAAAGTTGTATCCAAGAAAGATCACGCCACTCTGAAATATATCCTTATAAGGCAAGACCAGAACATCGGCACCTTTAAAATACACCTCAATCTCGCTGTCTGGAATGAACTGTATCCGTGAAATAACTTGCCCAGCTTTCGTATGTTCTTGGATTTCACTTCTGAGCACTTCCCAGTATCCCTCGGATCCTTCTTCGAGCCGCCCAGCAATAATCAGTTGATAATCGTCGTGCCGACGAATAAGTGCTTGAAACGCGGCAATTAGGTATTCGAGCCCTTTGTACGGTTTGATTCTGCCGAAAAACAAAATGGTTTTCCGATTCTCACGGATGCCCAGCCGCTCTTTAGCTTCTTTCGGCGTTAGACTTGTGTCTGGAACCGAATTGTTAATCCCGAATGGGATAACGGTGATCCGGTCAGTCGGAATGCCAAAATCCTTCATGAGTTCACTCTTCATTTTTGGTGTATGAACGAAAACATGGTCGGCCAATCGATACTGGATTCTCAATGTCAACTGATTGAGTGCGGTATCGGCAGAATCGCGTTTGAGTTTATTCACATTATGAGCTGTGAGCACCACGGCTTTCCCCAACAATTTGTAATACAGTGTGAGCAGCGTGCGGTCGAATACCTCAAACTTGTTGTTCCACAGGATGTGAAAGACTTTCGGCTTTGCTGTAGCCGCGTAGTGAATCAACCTTGAATAATAGGCTAATATTCTGTACATCTTCGCACTGAGGGCGGCATTCGGTCGCTGGTCGCCTCGCAGGTTGAGAAACGTCACCCCGGGTTTGTTGCGCAAATCCGGTTCGTCCAACTCATCGCTACCAATGAGATCAACCCTTACCCCGATGGAGCTAAGGGCATCGGTCAGGCCATATACGTATGGCCGGTCACTGCCGCCGGTAAGCAGTGCTACAGAAAGCCCTCGAGACGCGCCAGAACTCGCCAAAGCATGCCTCTCTTGGGCCTGGTGCCGGCACGTACTTTCTGCTTCATTCTGAATATTCTGCTTCATGCTTCTGCCAATCTCTCTTCCAAAAGTTCACAAATGGTGTGGCCGATGGTGATATGCATCTCCTGAATTCGTGGCGTCGACTTGGAAGGAACGCACAAACACAGGTCACACGCATCGCGCATTTTTCCTCCGGACCCACCTGTCAGCCCGATTACACTGACATTCATCTCTCGCGCCGCCTCGATCGTGCGGAGGATATTGGCGCTGTTGCCACTTGTAGAGATTGCGAGTAGGACGTCGCCTGGTCTCGCATGAGCCGAAAATTCCCGCGCAAACACATATTCATATCCGTAGTCATTTCCGATGGCCGTCAGCGCTGAAGTGTTCCCGTGCAGAGCGAGCGCACGGAGTGGTTTTCGATCTCGAAGAAAACGCCCGGTAAGTTCTGCCGCTATGTGCTGCGCGTCCGCTGCCGACCCGCCGTTCCCGGCGATGAGCAGTTGTCCGCTGGCGGCCAGCGACTTGCCAATCATGTCAACCGCCTCTGATACCTGAGACGAAAGCCCGTGAAGTGCCTTCGCAACCTCCAGGTGTTCATTCCAGATGGCTTCGATCTTATCCACTTTTTGGGGGGCGCTTGGCACGTTTCTACTCCCTCCGTTGTGAGTCTTCATGAGCGATAGACTTCGGTTTAAAGATATGTTTGAGGAACATCCGATGAGTCTCAAGACTGTAAATTGCTTTGTCCCAACACCTGACCATCGAGGCCTTCATTCGTGGGAGCACAATCTGAGCTGATTTTGCAGCTTTCGCACCAATGATCGGCTGCATCCATGCATATTTGCGACGCAGCCGAGGCATTTCTTGGATGCCTCCAAGTTGGGCGGCTAGCGCTTGTAGCTCCGCCACAAGATCAGGCCGCTCTGGATAGAATTCGCCCAAGCGGCTCTTTATGCATGCCAAGCAAGACTTTCGGACGCGCTCACTATCCTCGACCGAGCGGGCGTGCTGAATTTGCAGTTTAAGCGACAGAACCAGTGCGTCTTTCTTTTTGTCCGATGTACCGACGTAGCTCAGCCGACTCGACGGAGTAATTCTGTAAAACACTCTTGCATCGGGCACGAAACGAATTCGGTCAGACGCCATGAGGACGCGGCAGAAATATTCGACGTCGTCATCACTCAGAAGACGTGTATCCCATGGGCCAGCTGCCTGAGTGAGTTCCCGGCTCGTTAGCCAGGTTGCGGTCTGCATGTACAGATTTTCACTCATTTTCTTAACAAACCACTCAACGGCAGAAAGGTCCTGCCACAAGGAAGTCGGGAGAAAACTAGCATGGCTAGTACGATAACTAAAAGTGGCCCATGCAGAGGAAAGGAGCGTTCGCTTGCCATCGATTTCCCGCAGGGCGGTAAGCTGACGTTCAATCTTGCCCGGCCCTAAAATATCGTCCGCATCCAGCCACTGGATGTAGTCTCCTTGGCAAAATTGCAAGGCATGGTTGCGTGTTGCCGCGGCGCCTTGGTTCTCTTTGCTGATAACCGCGACCTGTTTCGAGGCAAACCTCCGCGCTACATCAGCCGTGCGGTCAGTGGACCCGTCGTCTACAACAATGATTTCCTTACGCGGCCAGGTTTGGGCGATCGCCGATCGGATCGTGTCTGCGATCCAATTTTCTGCGTTGTGGGCTGGAATCAGGATCGAAACCAACGGATTCATGGCAAAGTACGGCGGTTGAAATCACCGCGCCCCTGATCTCTCCCGACCACGTGGGAGAATCTGTGGCTGCATAAAATCAAGATCTGTTGTGAAGTGCGGGTAATAATCATACGTACTTATTCATGCCTTATCAGCACGAGGTGTCAGCCAGTTGAATGTTCAATACTGTTCTCAAAAATAAGGACTCGCCGTCGTCAAAATGCGTTCCGCCAATTCTTTCAATCGTTGCTCACGCGCGGCCATCTTTGGCAGGGGAGCAAGGCCCGCAACTTGCAGTAGTTCCTTCCATCGGTATACCCAGTCGTGACGCAAAAGAGCCTCAGCGGCATTCCTTTGGCTGATTGCAATAACCTTCTCCGGCTTCTTGTTCAACCTCTCAATCACATCCATTACATCTGAACCGTCGGATTGAAGTGGGATCACCGCATGAGGCCAAGGGAACATTCTCCGAAACGATTCACAATTTGGAGCTTGCCCGATCATGACGGTGCCTGCAGCCGCTCCTTCATAGTAGCGACGCCCGATTTCCTCCTGGCCTCGAGTTTCGTTCTGAAGATTTACTTTCCCTGGTGCTACCATGAAGTATTTCGACCGCTTTGCCACGTTGGAGAGAAGATTGCGATGTTGTCTGTAATCATACACATCTGAGAGAGAACCCTCGAAGGTGTCGTGAAGGTAGAATATCGATCCGTTCTCGGCCGCCCGGAATAGCTCTCTGTGAATTGCTTCGCACCTTCGGCCAAGACTATACACATCCACAACACGCGAGGGCACGTTCGGAAAAGGGCTGAAGCGAACCGCATCAACGGCTCCGGGAAGCCAATGGCAAGGCTTGCCGATGGCCTTCGATAAAGCCTCCACAGTGTCCAGACAGCTAACAAATACGTAGTCGAACTTTTTTAGAGCGTGAAGCCAATGTTCGCACTGTTGGAGCTCGGCTACCCACAGCTCGTCTATCCAACACACACTGAGTCTGCACTTATCTTTCCAGCCATCAATGGCGTTGATGTGAACAAAATCGTGGCTGTATTGGCATAGGGCCAAAAACAAGTCGTACTCTTGCGTGAGTCGGACCTTTCTAAGCCCGGGATTCTGGAAAATTAGCCTTCGAGAAAAATCATGAAACAGCAGGCGCCTCTGCCATTTTTCCTTGTATTCATAGCCAGGACCTGGCTCGAGACAGATTAAATCCACATCGTCAACTTCTTGGAGTACGTCCTGCCCTTCGTAATGACCGGCTAGAAATGCCTTCTTCTTGAAGAGTCTGCCGGATGGCAT
>JAWOLO010000594.1:0-4157 GCA_033853375.1 Terriglobia bacterium | reverse complement strand
TGGCGAATTCCCAGGCTCTGTCTCTCCAAACGCAGAATGCTCTGCGCCAACAGGCCAGCTCCCACCAAAAGCACCAGAGACATGGCCATTTCCGTGACCACAAGAAGTTTGCGCAACTGTTGGCTGTGCACGCCCGAAGTGCCGGAGCGCCCGCCTTCTTTTAGGGCATCGACAAGGTTCAGGCGCGTACCCGTGAGCGCGGGGGCGAGGCCAAAAAGCAGGCTGGTGATCAAGCTCACGACTAAAGTGAAGGTGAGGATGCGCCAATCGAGGCTCACGGAATCGAGTTGCGGCAGAGCTTGTGCATGCATTCTCGCGAGCGCAGTGAGCCCGGTCTGGGCCAACACCACCCCAACCGCCGCTCCAATCAGCGACAGGAGCAGCGTTTCGGCAAGCAACTGCCGGACAAGACCGCCTCTTCCAGCCCCGAGAGCGGCGCGCACGGCCAGTTCCCGTTCCCGTGCCGAATTGCGAGCCAGGAGCAAGTTCGCGAGATTCACGCAGGCAATCAGCAAAATCAGGCTGACCGCGCCCATCAGGAGGAACAGCATGGGGCGAAGGGTGCCTACGCGCGTGTCAGCCAAGCGCTCGACCGCCACGCCAGTGCCCTGATCGAACGGATGAGCTGCCGCAAGTGCGGCTGCGATGGTCGAGAGATCCGCCTGTGCCTGCTCGAGCGACACGCCGGGCTTCAGTCGTCCCAAGGCATCGTAACCGTGTGTCCTGCGCGAAGCTTCCGACAAGGCATCGGCAAAGGCAAACGGAGTCCACACTTCGATCAGCCCCGGGTGTCTGGCTTCCATCCACTGCGGAATCACGTCCGGCATTACCGCCACAATGGTGTAAAGCTCATCGTTGATGCGAATTTTTCGCCCAAGTATCGCCGGGTCGTCTGCGTATCGCGTCTTCCACAAGTGCGCGCTGATGGCCGCGACATAATTCTTGCCTACCTGGTTCTCTTCTTCCGTAAAGAGCCGGCCCATGAACGGCTTGACTTCGAGCACTTCGAAGTACGCCGCCGGGACCAGGCCAACCCTCATTTGTTCCGGCTCGCCGGCCCCCTCGCCGTAACTAACGTTCTTCCGCCAAGCGTCATAGACCACCATTTTTCGAAAGCTATGGCTTGCCTGTGAGTAATCTCGCACGTCGGGTGGCGAAGGGCTACCCGCGTAGAATCCCTCGATGGTCACATTATTTTTTGTCGCGTAGAGGCGAACGACTTGCTCAGCGTGAGAGAAGGGCAAGGGCCGGAGCATAAGTGCATCGATGGCGCTGAAGATGGCTGTGTTCGCGCCGATTCCTAAGGCCAGAGTGAGGACGGCTACTGTCGTAAACCCAAAGTTTTTGCGAAGAGCTCTGGCACCGCACTGTAGGTCACGAACAAATCCTTCGAGCCAATGCGAGTTCCAGACGTCGCGAACCTCTTCGGCAATCAGTGTTGTGTTGCCGAAAGCTCGATGAGCGGCGTAACGTGCCTCCTCTGCGGGCAGGCCGGACTCTTGCAGCTCTTCCGCCTCCAGTTCTAGATGCGACGCCAACTCCCGGTCCAGCTCGTGTGCGCGGCTATGACGTCTTTTGAGCTCCGCGAGCCGCGAGTTAAACCAATGCCATACGCTCATGATTCGCCTCGCGGAGCGGGCCACATGACTCTGGCCACGGCTGCAGCCATCTGTTTCCACTTCGATTCTTCGCGAACCAGTTGTATTCTTCCCTCCGGAGTCAGACGATAGTACTTGAATTCGCGTTTTCGATCCTTGGCCATCTCCCACTTCGAGACGATCCAGCCTCTACGTTCCATGCGATGCAGAGCCGGATACAATGAGCCATGCTCAACTTGCAATACGTCCCCGGTGGTGCGCTGAATGTGTTTGGCGATCTGATGGCCGTGCGCTGGTCCGAAAAGAAGTGTCCGCAGAATGAGCATGTCGAGAGTGCCCTGCAAAAGTTCGGTGCGGTTGGTGGTATTTGTTGGCGCCATGCTAGTCGACATTCTACCCTATCGAGGGTAGACGTGCTACCCTCGCTTAAGTTAGCATGATGCGCGACGTCTCCAATGTAAGTTTTTCTCCATGGTTTTCTGCGGAAGTGTTGTGACAGAAAACGAAAATCCGGATCTTGCTGCAAGAAACTGCAAGCTCGTGGCGCCCGTTTGGCACATGATTGTGCTCCTTGCCTTCTTTGCAGCTTTAACAGTTCTGGGTTGGCTCGCCCAACGTGGTGTCAGGCCGCAGACACCCTCAGCTCCGCCTTTCCGACTCGTGCCGCTTCAGATTCAGGCCATCATTTTCGAATGGGCGACGTTAGTTTGGGTCTGGTTTGGCGTACGACGCAAAGGTGTTCGCGTTCGCGAGTTGATTGGAGGTCGGTGGACTGACGCCAAATCCTTTCTTTCAGACGCACTCCTCGCGCCCTGCGCGTGGTTGCTGTGGATTTGCATTACCCGAATCGCGAATCTCCTGTTTGGCCACTCTGCCGATAGGATTCCGTTCCCTGCCACTTTGCTCGAAGGCATTTTGGCGGTTGTTGTCTCAATCTCCGCAGGAGTCTGCGAAGAGATCATTTTTCGCGGGTATTTACAAAGGCAATTGTGGGCACTGACGCGAAGCACTGCGATTGCGATTCTCTTACAGGCGATGATTTTCGGTGTGCCTCACGTGTATCAGGGGACGCGACTAGCAGCGACGGTATGTCTTTATGGAGTGCTCTTCGGCGTGCTGGCCCACTGGCGTCATAGCTTGCGCCCGGGCATACTCGCGCATGCATGGTCCGACATCGCCGCCCGTTTACTCCGAATGTGAGAGGAAGGACACTGCTGATACACGGAGTCTAAATTACGTACAGATCCTATTCGAATACGTATGATGCTGGTTATATCGGCGGATACCTCCCGCTTTGGGCCGCCGCTTTCGTTCTGCTCCGAACCCATTACTCATTAGCTGCGGGCGAGGCGCTGCTGGCTCTTGTGATCCTCGGCTTGATTTTGCCGGCGCTCAGTCCAATATTCTTCGTCCCTTCCAGCCGTCGGACTTTGAGGCAGCGTTTGCTTGGTTCGGCCATCCCGTCGTCATGCAGTTCTCGTGGAGGATGGAAGCAAGCAACATTGGGGACACCCCTGGGGACAAGAAAGAAATAGGTGCTTGGGGATGGTCCCGAGGCTGCTAACTGACGCCAGAGAAACGAGTTATGGGATTGTCAGTCCTCTGTTAACAGCCGAGCGCTCCACCGTTGAGCTACAGGGGAACCGTGCAAGCGATTTGTTTTCATTCTAATAGAAGTGTTCGGTTCAAGCCAGTCGAACTTTTTTGGGGGCCAATTCGCGGGCCGCAACAAAAATCGTGTTTGTAATCAAGGAGTTGTGAGGGTCAAGTATTAGGCGACGCGCCGAACGTTCATTTATAGTCCACTCGCTAAGTACAAGGCACTTCTACTCAAAGCGCGTTTTTTCGGGCAAGTGGCGGAGAGACAGTCGGACCGACGCTCGTCAGGCTCATAAGGCGTCAAACACCAACTGGCCCTGCTGGATTCAAAAGACTTAGCTCTCCTTCTGCAGGTCAAAACCGCAAAAAATAGGGGTATTTGGGGCACTTAACGGGCACCTGACATCCACCGAAGTCGCTCCCTGATAGGCTTCGCAACCCGGATATCGGTGGTAGTGAGGCTACTCCACTGCAAGCAGGTTCAGCCTGTCTCGAGCTGCAATTCCTCGCAAAAGCAAGGTTAGCCGATGGGATTCGAATCCACCAATTATATGAAAACAAAGGAGTTTTGCGGAGCACCACGGCCTCCTAAGTAATTGAAAGGAAAGTAGGGGAATCCTTAGTGATTGCATAACAATGTCGGCTCCTCGACCCGAGTAGACTGCGGTTGCGTAACGACCACAGACTCGGGAGAAAGGAGCCGGACATGATGTTGATAGGCGTAGATTTACCACCCGAGCTTTCAGACGATTGCATTTTTTGTGGAAGAGACCGGTGAGTGTGATGAACAGGAACTGAACCACAGTGATGGACAAGCGGAGAAATTCTATCGAGACCTGAAGCAGCGAGGAATTTGCGTGCGGGTAGGCATGGAGGCTACCGGGTATGCACGCTGGTTCGAGCGGCTACTGGCTGAATTAGGTTTCGATCTGTGGATCGGAGATCCTGCAGAGATCAAAG
>JAWOLO010000593.1:0-2699 GCA_033853375.1 Terriglobia bacterium | reverse complement strand
CCATAGAAGGCCTTGTCTTGAAAATGCTGCGCGATGTGGTGGCGCATACCTACAGCTCCCAGCGGAAGATAGCTGCTCGTGAGCCCCTTGGCCATGGTGATCAGGTCCGGCACCACTTTCCAGTGGTCGACAGCGAACCATTCCCCCGTACGGCCAAAACCGGACATCACCTCGTCCGCAATCATCAAGATTCCATGCTTGCTGCAGATTTCGCGCACGCCCTGCAAATAACCGTCCGGCGGCACGAGTACTCCGTTTGTTCCTGTAATCGGCTCCAAAATGAAGGCAGCAATATTTTGCGCTCCTTCGAGTTGGATGACTTCTTCGACATTCGCCAGAGCTTGCTCGGCCGTATCCCATCCCCGCTCTATCCCGTGATATGGATCGAAAACTCGGATGACACCCGGGATGCCAGGCTCATTCGCCCACCGCCTTGGGTCCCCTGTGAGAGACATGCTCCCAGCGGTGGCTCCGTGGTACGAGCGGTAGCGTGTCAGAAGTTTATGGCGCCCTGTGAAGAGCCGCGCAATCTTGATCGCGTTCTCGTTCGATTCCGCGCCGCCATTCGTAAAGAAGAAGGCATCGATATCCCCTGGTGTGATTTCGACGAGTTTCGCTCCGAGGCGCGCGCGTGGCTCTGTAGCCATGAATGGGTTCGCGTAGGCCAAAGTCGAAGCCTGCTGGTGAATCGCTTCGATGACGCGTGGATCGCCATGGCCAATGTTGACGCTCATCAGCTGACTATTGAAGTCGAGGAAGCGCTTGCCTTCGGGGGTCCAAAAATATACGCCTTTCGCTTTCGCCACTGGCAAAGGGTCGACCTTCGATTGCGCTGACCACTCAAACAGCGTGTGTTTCTTGGAGAGGGCAACCATCTCTTCTCCGGTCATTGGAACTGCCGCCACATTTGTCGCCACGTTGAAACCTCGCTCGAAATCGTCGTTTCTCTAGCAAACTCTCAATTTGTGAATAGTTCTTGTACAGCGCGATAGGCTTGGTCGATGGCCACATCGGTGTACGCCGTCGCCCCGGAATCGGTGTTGGCAATGGTGATTCTGCCAAACTTTTTTCTCCCGATCACATTTGGGCGCTCAGCCTCCGGCCAGTCCGGATCGAACAAGGGGTTGTATTCATACCCATACCCGTGCGGCCAGCGATTGATGGTAATGGCCTGAATGTCTTCGGCCGGATCAAAACCTCCAGGAGAGAGAATCCGTGCGAGTTGGTCGCGCGTCTTGCGCTCGAAGTCCTCGAACGTTGTTACCAGCAACTCCGTGCGGCCCGCTTTGTGCTGTTCACGTGCCGGAAGTCCTGGCTTGCAGGGTGTGCGGCTCAGGTGCAATAGGATTGGCTCGCTCGGTGATTTCGGGCTGTGATAGTCGCCAATGTTGATGGCAGCATTCAAGCTGACGGAATCCCAGCACGAGCCTGGCGCGCGCACGCTTTGTATTCCAAGCTTTTGAAAAGCGGTCCAGTTGCGAATGCCGACGGTGCCGTAAACGAGGGGCACCTTAACCAGGTAGTGCAGCGCAGCCTTCTGCTTCGCGGGTAATTCGGGACAGAGATAGGGAATCATCATGTTCCAACAGGCCAACACACACGCCTTTGCACGGACTTTGAATAAGTTTCTTCCTTGTGCGTACATCACATCGACTTCGGTTGCATCGAAAGGGCTTCCCACGTTTCTTGCCGCGACGACAGTGCTCTTGAGGCGAAGGCGAATCGGAGAATCCGGATGGTCTAAGCGGGAGTAATCTGCCTGGGTGGTCACAACGTCTTCGACCGAATGACCGGGGATAGCTTCGGGAATCAAGTCGCGTACCAACAAACGAGCGATGGACGCATTTCCGTCCGGGAAGTGGTACCGATACGAACCTCCGTTCGCATACCCCGCTGCCGAGTAACTCATGTTCGGAGCGGCTCCTGGTTCGAGATGCATGCCCTGAAATCCCGGCAACCCAATGGCCCAGCAGTCCAAGGCCGGTTCGGCATCAATTCCAACGCCCCACTCGCCATGTGTGCGCGTCTGGTAGAACGCAATCACGTCCGGATCCGCCTTCACGACGTTTAGTAGAAAGTCGCGGTAGCTCATTCTGGAGAGCCGCGCTTTCTTCTCGGCGGACGTCAGGCCCGGCATGTAGTCGATGTTCGCTTCTTCGATTCGCGCGATATCGTGCCGGGCCGCTTCCGACAGAGGAGCATCCTTCAGAAACTCATTCCACGATTGGAACTTGCCTCCTCTTTCGCGGCGGCGTCCCCCTGGTTCGCCGACGAGAAGCTTGTCCATCCTGAAGGTTTCCTTGTCGAAGAAAACTGCCGACTTCAGTCCAAGCGAACCGTAGAGGTTGTGGTCGGCGGTGGTTGCTTCCAGCTTGGGAGGATCGATGCCGAGCCGCTTCAGCAACCCTTTCGCTTGCTGGCTGTAGGGAGTCGGGCTGTCGATCAGAAATGTTCCGCCATTACATAGCTGCAGCCTTCCCCCAAGATGAAACTCGTTGCGTTTTGCATGCCCGCCAAAGTCGTCGTGATTCTCAAGGATGAGAATGCGTGCCGATTGCCCAGCCCGTTCACGGAAAAAATGTGCCGAAGCGAGTCCACTGATGCCCGCACCTACAACAACAAGGTCGTAGGCTTCTTTCGTATCGGTAGGTGTCCCTGCGGACTTCCAGAACGTTCCGTCACGAAGGCTGTGAGCCGTC
>JAWOLO010000592.1:0-26132 GCA_033853375.1 Terriglobia bacterium | reverse complement strand
TGGCTCTCTACTGCAGTACCCAGGGACCGGTTTTTTCTGTAAACACGCATCCGTAGCGGCGTAGCTTCGTTCCCTGAGAATCAGTGTGGACAATCCTGGCTTTGCCCACGTACTTTTCTGCGGGGTTGGTTAGAAAAACCGTCAAATTCGCGTTGACCGCAAAAGAGGCCGCACAGACGCACATAAATCCACTCATACTTACGTTCTCCGTGGTGGCGGGCTCTTCTACTTGAGTTCCCTGATCGTTGGCGCCCCGCAACTTCAGGGGCACACGCAAACGCACGCGCACCTCGCTTCGCGGAGTATCTACGCGGTTTTTCGCAACCTGACGAAGGCAAACTCGCAGCGCGTCAAAGTCGATGGGCTTCTCGAAATACCCGGCGGCGCCGAGCTGCTTGCAGTGTTCCTTGGTTTGCCCGCCCGCCTCGCCGCTAACGATAATCACCGGAATTTTCTGTGTGTGACTGAAGGACGTGAACGTTTGAAGCAGTTCGTAGCCGGAATACTTCGGCATGCGCAGGTCGAGTAGGATGGCTTCGGGCTTGGACTCGAGGGCCAGCGCCAGTCCTTGTTCTGGTTCGCCGGAATCGATGACTTCGTAAGTGTCACTCAACTCCAAGCGCATCAGTCGCCGCAGGGACGGGTCATCGTCGACAATCAATAACTTTCCCATATTCCGCTTCTCTCCTCTGTTCT
This sequence comes from Terriglobia bacterium, assembly GCA_033853375.1. Lineage (GTDB taxonomy): Bacteria > Acidobacteriota > Terriglobia > Acidiferrales > UBA7541 > Acidiferrum. The sequence goes on along the minus strand of JAWOLO010000592.1, from coordinate 25,436 downwards.
TAGCTCCTTCTTAGGCTGCTTTCCGCGAGTTCGGATTCAGCCGGGGCGGCGGCCTTTAGCCCCGATTTGCTTCCGCCATCCAACACTTCTCGAACTTTACGGACAAGGACTTCGTCAGTAAACGGTTTGTGCAGTAAGTGGGTTCCTGGCTCGAGGACGCCGTGGCCGGCAATAAAGCTGTCTGTATAGCCGGACATGTAAAGCACACGCATGCCCGGCTGACGCGGTGACAATTGCTCGGCCAGAACGCGACCATTCATCCCCGGCATCACGACATCAGTCAAAAGGAGGTCAAAGGTTCCCCCAAAGTGCGCCGCGACTTCCAGAGCTTCTTCACCGCTTCCGGCGGAAAGCACGTGGAATCCTGCCGCTTCCAGAAACTTCTGCGCCAGCTTCTTCAGCGGCTCGGAGTCTTCCACGAGAAGAATCTTCTCCGAGCCGTGGAGCTTTTCTGTCGGAGAGTGCTTTTGTTCGCCCGATGCCTGACCAGTATGGAGAGGCAGATAAATCTGAAAGGAAGCTCCTTTACCTGGGGCGCTTTCCACCCAGATATATCCGTTACTTTGTTTGACGATGCCGTACACAGTCGCGAGCCCGAGTCCGGTGCCCTTGCCGCGTTCCTTCGTTGTGAAGAACGGCTCAAAGATGTGAGCGAGAATTGCGGGATCCATGCCCGTGCCTGTGTCAGTTACTGAAAGGCAGACGTAATTCCCCACGCGGGAGCCCGGATGTGTTCGTGTATAGGCCAGATCCATCTGTGCATTGGCGGTTTGAATATTCAGCTTGCCTCCCTCCGGCATGGCATCACGCGCATTCACCGCCAGGTTCATGATGACCTGCTCGATCTGGCTCTGGTCCGCTTTCACGCTGCCGAGTTCGGGCTCTAAGGAGAGTGACACTTCGATGTCTTCGCCAAGCAACCGTGGCAGCATTTTTTCCATGTCGGTAACTAAGGTATTGAGGTTGAGGACCTCGGGCGTCATTACTTGCTGCCGGCTGAAGGCCAGCAACTGCTTGGTCATGGCGGCGGCGCGCTGACCGGCCTTCTCGATTTCCAGGGCATGTTCGGAAAGTTCATTCTGCGGCCCCAAGGATTTTTTGAGCACTCTGCTGTAGCCGATGATGACCCCCAAAAGATTGTTAAAGTCGTGGGCAATGCCCCCCGAAAGCCGGCCAATGGCCTCCATCTTTTGCGCCATGCGTAACTGCTTTTCCAGGACGCGCTTCTCGCTGACATCTTCCGCGAACACTTCGAAACATGCCGGGGCCTCGTGCTCATCATTGATGCGGCGGCCCGAACAGCGCACGATGATGGGCGTCTCGTCCTGCTTCTTCCACTCCATTTCCATGTCTTTCACTTCTTCGGTGCGCGTGAGATGTTCCGTCAATCGCTGGTATTCCCCGTTGTGCAGAAAGACGTCGGTGGCGAGGTCTTTTCTTAGAAGATCTTGCTCCTGCTCGTAACCCAGCATCCTGAGCAGCGCTGGGTTGACTTGCAGCAATCGCCCCGTGACGCTGGCGCGATAAATCCCATACGGCGCATCTTCCACCAGCGAACGAAAATCAGCCTCTGAGCGGCGCAGAGCTTCCTCCGCTCTCTTGCGCTCTGTAATGTCGCGATTCACAATGACCAGCTTCTCCGGTTCCCCATTCGCATTGCTGATGACGCTGGAGGTGGACTCCAGGACGCGCCACGAACCGTTTTTATGCTGCAAGCGATATTCGAGGGTCTTTCCGATTCCCGTGCGGCGAGCCTCTTCTGCCGCTCTCTTGACGCGGTCTCGGTCGTCGGGGTGAATTTGTTCGAAAGCAGAGGAAGCCCGTAACTCTTCTGGCGAGTACCCCAATACTTTTTGATAGGAAAGGCTGTTAAAAAGCCGTTTGCCGTGCGTGTCGACGACGGCGATCATGTCCGCGGCATTCTCACTGATCAGGTGAAACAGCTCCTCACGTTCCACCAACTCCCTGCGGATGCGGTGAATCAGCAGATGCTGATAAATCGTGTAGAGGTCGAAGAGAAATACTAGGGCCACCAAGCCTCGCATTGCCTGCGACATCATATTTTGTGAGGTGAAGTCCTGATGAAGGTACGCGCCAGGCAGCAAAAAAGAAGCCAGCGCGACGGTCAGCAGCAGCGTAATGATGAATGCCGCCGCCCATAGCCACCACTCCCTCCGTTCAATTCGACGGAAGTTGGCGCGAAGGGCTTTGGCTCGTGTGTCTCGGTGTTCGCCCACAGGTTTTGTCTTTAGCAATTGCAAATATTTGCCAGGCGACCGTGATTTCTTCTACTTGTTCTGGCAATGCGTATGGCTGTGTTCCCGAGTGAAACAGGTTGTGCACAACCCTGGCCATCCCGTTGGTTCTTGCACGCCGGACGCCAAGCTCTTTTACTTAGTGCGGGGAAAACCTTTGCAATGCCTTGAAATGTCAGAAGTTGCATAAGGGTTTATAGAAGAGAGGAAGAAACGGCGGACGGTCTGTCCCATCGCGGATGCTCCGTCTCGCTTTGGAACAGGCCAATACACGAACCAACCTCGAGTGCCTGAGATGGCCAATAACGTTGCGAATCAATGGCTGGCTCTTAATTCTTCCTATTCGGCTACTTCTTCTGATGCGGGCTTCTGATGCGGTCGTGCCTTTTTGTACAAGACCGGCTGTACTGCGCCTTTTCAGAGCCGCCTACTTGCGCTGAAATAATGGAGTAACACTATCTCCACTGCCCAGTAGGTCACCATGAAGTTGATTGCAAAGTGTTCTTTCGCGGTCGTCCTTCTCTTTGTTCCCGCTTCGGCAAGTGCACAACATCTCGGTCAGATCGCCTGTGCACGTCAAGGTGATTACACCTACCTCTACAGCTCGATTACCACCATGGAAGTGCTTCGGACCCTCCAATGCGGCGAACAACTTGAAGTCACAGGCCGTTACCAAGGCTTCTTCAGCGTGCGTACTGCAAAGGGTGAGAACGGTTACGTCGGGGAGGGCAGTCTTGTCCTTCTGAAGGATAAACCTGGCGCCAAGGTCTCGCTTCCTGCCACCCCGCAACCTACTCGGCCTCGCACTGCCTATGACCCTGTGGCGCCTCCACCGCCTCCCACGAATCCTATCCCACTTGGTTTCGATCTCATGCTGCCCAATGGCACGCCAATACTTTTGAAGCTCGGTAAAACCATCTCTTCGGAAACGGCGCACGTGGGCGACAGCGTCGACTTGCTGGTCGCTGAGGATGTTGTGGTAGACGGACTCTGCCTGATTCCGAGCGGAGCATCGGCGGAAGGCGTGGTGACGGAAGCCGAACCGAAGAAGCGTATGGGCAAGGGTGGGAAGCTGGGCTTTGGCGTCAAGTTGGTAATGCTCGCGGACAACGAAAAAGCGCCGGCGCGCTCCTTTGAGGAAAGTGCGGGAGCCAATTCTGCGGCAGGCTCAGTCCTGCCCCTTACGCACGGTAAGGAAGTTGTGTTTGCGCAAGGGATGGAAATTACCGCGTATATCGACGGCAATGTCTACCTCAAGCGCACGTCGTTTCAGCCGGCAAAGAATGCCCCCAACCCAGTCGCCAAAGGCGCTCCAAATCCACAATAACCTTGCGCGCGCTAATGCCCAAAGGCCAAGGCAACCGTGGGCTGAACGCTGAAAACCCAAAACTAAAAGCTAAAACTAAGACCGAAAAATCAACCCATCAAGGTAGATCTCTGCTTAAGCGATCCACCACGTCCTTCGGCTCGGTTTTCGGCGGATTGTTCAGATATTTCCCGAAGAATACCAGGTAGCGCTGCCAGCGGTCCTGAATGTGCCGTGGTTCCGTGAACCCGTGATTCTCTCTTGGGTAGGTTACGTATTCTACCGGCACATGACGCTGATAAAGCGCGCGGTAGAACTCTTCCGATTGTGGAATCGGCACGCGTGTGTCCGCTTGTCCGTGCAGGATCATGGTCGGCGTCTTTACATTCTCGATGTACTTCATCGGCGAGTGGTTCCAATATTCCTGGAAATTGTCCCATGGCTCTTTGTTGTCAAGAAACATGGTCATGTAGCGATGAATGTCAGTCTGCGAATACATCGAGTAAAGGTCCGGCAATCCTGCCCCAGGTGAGATGGCTTTGAACTTGTCTGTCTGCGTGTCGATCCACATGGTCATGAAGCCGCCGTACGACCAGCCGAAAGCTCCTAGTCTCTCTGGGTCGGCCCAGGCCTTGTCCACCATCGCCTGCACGCCGCTCATGTCGTCCTTGTAGTCGCCATCGCCCCAGTCGTTTTGGTTCGCGCCCGCAAATTTTTCCCCGCGCCCCGTCGAACCTCGGAAATTCGGTTCGAGCACCAGATATCCATTTGCTGCAAGGATCTGCTCCGTTGGGTTGAATGACAGCAACGAGGCTCCCGTCGGCCCGCCGTGCGGGTTTAGCAAGAAGGGATACTTCCGTGAAGCCTCAAAATCTACTGGTTTCGTCACGATGCCGTCAATTTCCATTCCGTCCTTGCTGCTCTTCCACTTCGCTACTTCCGTGCTGCCCAATGCGTACTCTGCAAGCCACGCGTTGTGATTTGTGATCGGTTGGATCGCGCCGAACTTCAAATCGCTGCGGAAAACTTCTGCAGGGTGTTCAGGATCGCTCCAAGTCCCAACCGCTGTTTGACCGTTTGCGCTGACTTCGCTTAGGTTGAGTACACCGGATTTGTCCGTGAGCTGCCGTACGGTTCCGGAGGCAACGTCCGCTGAAAAAATGTCCATAGATTCGCGCGTGTTACTGCTGAAATAAACCGTCTTGCCATCCGCTCCCCAAACCGGTTCGCCTGCATTCAGCACAAAACCGCTGGTTAGTTTCTTTTCTTTGCCTCCTTCAGCGCTGGCCACGAACAAGTTCGTCTGCCGGAAAGGAGCCCCTTGGCTCACCAGATAGGCAATCCATTTTCCGTCCGGCGACCACCGCGCCGTGTGCGTGAATTCGGTTGTTTCAGACACTTTGCGCTGTTTTCTCGTGGCTATATCCAGCACCCATGCGGTCTGCAAGCTCCCGTCATCTAGCCGCGGCGTAGGATTGCTGGTAAAGGTGACGTGTGTCCCGTCCGGTGACCAGCGCGGATCGCTGACCGTGAAATCGTCCTTGGTAATTTGCTTTTCTTGACTCGCGGCAATGTCCCACGTCCAGAGCTGCGCCATTTTGAAATCGTGGTCCACCACCTCGGCGTCGTCCTTTTCCTTCGTGCGCTTTTCCTTGTCCTCACTCTCCGGCACGGTCGCCACCAGGAGCAAGGTCTTGCCGTTCGGCGAAAATTCGAACGACCGCACGCCAGATTTGTGTTTGGTTACTTGCCAGGGTTCTCCGCCATCGATGTACATGAACCACACCTGCTGCTTTTTGTCTTTGTCGTCACCGGCGTTCATCAGGAAGCCCACCAGCTTGCCGTCGGGCGACCATTGAACATCCGAAACGCTTTCGTCGCCACGCGTGTATTGACGTGAAGCGCTTGCCGGTCCAGCAGTTGGCACCATCCACAATTGCGTCACGGATTTCCACGGCTTGTCTTTCTCCATTTTGTTCTCCGCGACCAGGTACGCCACGCGCGAGCCGTCAGGAGAAATTCTTGGTGAGAAAACACGCTCTAAGCGCAACGCTTCCGCTGTGCCAAACAGCTTTTTCCCGTCTTTGCTCCTCGGGACAGAGACCTCTTGCTTTTCCTTGGCTTCTTGGGACTGCGCTGATGCGGAAGTCGTAAGCACGATGGAGAAAATGCACAAAGCTGGTTTCAGGTGAATCATCGGTTGGGCCTCATTTGTGCGAGCTAGAAACAGGTCGCTCGGAATACGGCGCGAAGTATACTGGCACTTTCGCTATGACACAATCGCGGGGAGATTTCTTACACGAGTCGCCAGTCACTAATCACGCGCGCCCTGTTGGCCCTCAACGTATTTTGTCTTTAGTGGATTTGCTTGGTCTTCCGGGACATATAATCCATGAGCAGATACTGCCCCAGCGTGTAAGGAGTAGTGAAGTAGGCCTTTCCACGGCACATCTGCGTAATCTTCTGGACGAAATTAACGAGCGAGTAGTCGCTCGCCAGCATGAACGTATTAATCATGATTCCCGCGCGCTTGCACTTGTTTACTTCTTCGAGTGTCTGTCCCACCACAAAGGGATCGAGGCCGAAAGCATTTTTGTAAATGCGTCCGTCTTCCAATGTCAGCGCGGAAGGCTTTCCATCAGTGATCATCACGATCTGTCGCATATCTTTTTTCTGCCGCAGCAATATGCGTTGCGCCATGCGGAGACCTTCGCGCGTATTGGTGTAATACGGACCAACCTGCACGCGCGCAAGCTCAGCAAGGGGCACTTCTTCGGCGGAGTCGTGGAACAAAACCAGGCTCAGCGTATCGCCGGGATATTGCGTTCGAATCAGGTGCGACAGCGCCATGGCGACGCGCTTGGCCGGCGTGAAGCGGTCCTCGCCATACAGGATCATGCTGTGGCTGCAGTCGAGCATCACCACCGTGGCGCAAGAGCTCTGGTATTCGCACTGATGTACCATCAGGTCGGAGTAAGTCATTTCAATGGGTACTTTCACGCCTTCGCGACGCACAGCATTGAAAAGTGTCCCGCTGATGTCCAGGTTCAGCGTGTCGCCAAATTCGTACGGGCGCGAAACGCCGCCGGATTCGATGCCTGTGGCCAGGTCGCGTGTGTCGTGGCGGCCAAAGCTACTTCGCCCGAGCGATCCGAGCAAATCCTGTAGCGTTTTGAATCCCAAAAAGTCGATGGTCTTGTCTGTGATTTCGAAGCGCGCTTCCGTTCGGTCCTGCGGCTGGCCGAGTTGCCCGCGAGCTGAAATGTTCGGGGGAGGCGTTACTTGCGGAGGTTGTTGCGGATTGATGAAACCCTCGTTAGCCAGGCGCTCCGTGAGCTTGTCGAGCAAATCCTTCACCGCTTCATTGTTCATCGCGTTGGGATCTCTCAACATTTCCCGCAGCTCATCGCTCATTGCGCTGTCCGGAAGCAAATCGCCTTCTTGCAGCGCCTTTAAGATTGCCTCCCGCAGTGCATCCATAGAACGCTCGGGGTCCATTTGCGAAACGCCGTAGAATTGCGATTCGAATCCGCTTTGCAGGAAGAAATTCCCTAGGCGCTTCACCAATTCTTCCAAATCGACGGCGTCGGCCGGCTCGCCCGTATATTTTCCAAACTTGACGAATTTCATTGTGAATGTCGCTTATCTAAATTGTGACATCAAAAATAAAGACCCCTCGTCGCATTGCTCCTCGGGATGCCGACCTTCGTCGAGTCTTCAGTTATACTGCCTCCTCGGAGGTCGTCCTCCGGGAAATTCGCGCTCGCGATGTTCCACTTGCTTCGGCTTCTCCGCATGAAAGCCACGCTCTTCGCTGCGCCCAATGCGGCGGTGCGCCCACAAGCCTTCCAAAATCATTTCCGCGGCCGCTGCGGCCGTACCTGCGTCTTTGCGATCGTGAACACCGAGCTTGCCTATGTGATCCATTAGCCCTTGAATCTTCGAAAGCTGCTGACAGCGCTCCAGAGCGCTCGCAAGTTCCGGCAGCTTCAGCTCACCGCCCAGTTCGAACCATTGAATGACCGGCTGAAAGTTCACATCCGTGAAATGTTTACTGAATATACGGCCGAAAGCTGTACGAATCAGTTCGCGGGCAATAGTGTCTGCGCCTTTCAGCTCGCCTTCGTACTCCAGCTCCATTTTTCCGGTGATCGCCGGAAGGGCGGCGTAAAGATCCGCAGCTCTCGCGACGGTGGGCTTTTCTCCGATGCGTGCGGCACGCTGCTCTGCGCTGCTGACCACGCTTTCCAGAGTCGTGATGGGCAGCCGTTGACTGATACCTGAACGGCGATCTATACGCTTGTCTTCGCGCGCCTGAAACGCAATTTCCTCCACGACCTCGCGAAGATATGACGGAACCTCCACTTTGCGACTGGGGTCGCGTCCTAACCACGCTTCCTGCGCGGTGATGCGCATGCCTTCTTCCAGCGTCGAGGGATAGTGCGTGCGAATTTCCGCTCCAATGCGGTCCTTCAGCGGCGTGATAATTTTTCCGCGGGCCGTGTAATCTTCCGGGTTCGCCGTGAACACCAGAAGCACGTCCAGCGGCAGGCGCAACGGGTAGCCCTTAATCTGGATGTCGCCTTCCTGCATGATATTGAAAAGGCCGACTTGGATTTTGCCGGCCAGGTCCGGCAATTCGTTGATGCCAAAAATGCCCCGGTTCGCGCGCGGCAAAAGACCGTAGTGAATCGTGAGTTCGTCAGAAAGGTCGCGGCCGCCTCGCGCTGCGCGAATGGGATCGACATCACCAAGAATGTCGGCCATGGTGACGTCCGGCGTGGCCAGCTTCTCCACGTAGCGATGCTCGCGAGGCATCCAGGCCAGCGGCGTATTGTCTCCTTCCGTCGCGATTTTTTCGCGGCACGCGCGGCAGATGGGCTTGAACGGATCGTCATTGATCTCGCAGCCTGCGACCACCGGCATCTCCGGGTCCAGCAAATTGATCAGGCCGCGCAAAATCCGGCTCTTCGCCTGCCCACGCAATCCGAGAAGAATGAAATTGTGACGCGAGAGGAGCGCGTTCACGATTTGGGGAATCACCGTGTCCTCATAGCCATGCACGCCGTGGAAAAGCGTTTCTCCCTTCTCCAAAGCGCGCAGCAGATTGCGGCGGATCTCGTCCTTCACTGATCGTGAAGCGCCGCGAGGATCGAAGTCGGGAATGCGCCTGAGCTCACCCAGGGTGCCGGGCCTAGGCTTCCCTGAGGATTGGTCTGAAGAATGCGATGATGTGTTAGCCGCCATTCAACGTCCCGTTCCGCGGTCTAACAAGGATAGACCGCACGAAAGTTAGTTTAAACCGTGTCCATTGCCTCCGGCGCGCTGGCGCATGGCTTTACTGTTCTGTAGATGCGGCGCCCACTCGCGAAGGTATCCCAGCAGTCGCTCCTGCCGATCTTCCTCCGAACGCAATTCCAAGATTTGCTGCTTCCGCAAGAGGTCCATCGGCAGCGTGCTCGCGATGCGGTAGGAAAGTTCTTCAACAGGGGCGCCTTCGAGATTCTTGGGATAATCTTGAAAAATCAGCGTGTGACAGGCTTCGTAGAGCTCGATGAGTTGCCGCTGCATGACGGGATTCCCCGGGGCTCCGCGGTCTTCCAGGTAGTCCACGTGCCCTTCCAGCAAGGGATTTTGTGAAAAAAGCTCCACAACGCGAAAAGGGGCGCGACCCACCGTTGCAATGTCCATGCGCCCGTCCGGATAGCGTTTCACCACTTCCACAATCTCCGCCGTGCAGCCCACCAGCACAACTCCTTTGGGTAGGGAGAGAAGCATGCCAAATTCCGATTTCTCCTCAAGACAGGTCTTCACCATCTCCTTATACCGCGGCTCAAAGATGTGCAGAGGGAGCGGGGCGCCGGGGAGGAGAACGACGTTCAACGGAAAAAGCGGAATGCGTTCTGGCCGCATGATTCCCACACCTCATGATACCAAACCGTTCCAATGCTGGTAATGATTCTTCGTTGGTGGAAAAATAGTTGTGAGCGTCATTTTCATCAAGTTTCTGATTTATCTTGTTTATCTTGCATTTATCTGAAGACGTTGAAAATGTACTCTGACAAGGAGTTGGAGGAGAGGTGAATTACGCCGCGCTATTACGATCCGCCGTTGTGGCGCTGCTGCGCAACAAGATGCGCAGCGTCCTAACGGTGCTGGGCATCACTATCGGCATCGCTGCGGTAATTTGCGTGGTGGCCATCGGCAAGGCGGGACAGGCGCGCGTCGAGCAGCAACTCAACAACCTTGGCGACAATTTTGTGTGGATTGAGGCGGGAGGCCGAGCGGTTAACGGCGTTCGCACCGGCACGCACGGCACCAAAACGCTCGTGCTCGCCGATGCTGTAGCCATCAAAAATCAAATTCCGCTGATCAAAAGCGTTTCTCCCAACGTGGACGCTTCTGTCCAGATCATTTATGGCAACCAGAACTGGTACACAAGCTACCGTGGCGTGTCGCCCGAATATTTCGATATCCGGCGCTGGTATATCGACCAGGGCGCAGCGTTTTCACAAGATGACGTGGATCGCGCCGCCGATGTCTGCGTCATTGGCCGCACCGTTCGCGATCAATTGTTTGGCGTGGAGGACCCCATCGGCAAAGTGATTCGCGTGAAAGAGTTGCCCTGTAAGGTGGTGGGCACTTTGATACCCAAGGGCCTGTCGTTTTCCGGGCAAGACCAGGATGACACCATCATCCTGCCGTACACGACAGCGATGAAGAAGATCAAGGGCATCACGTGGCTGGACGACATCCTGTGCTCGGCAGTCTCGCAGGATTCGGTGAAGGCTGCGGGGCAGGAAGCAGCGGCCTTGCTCCGCGACCGGCACCACCTCCGTCCGGAAGAAGAGGACGACTTCAACATCCGCAATCCCGAAGACATTATTCAGGCGCAGCTCGAAGCTAGCAAGACGCTCACGGTTTTGCTCATTGCCATCGCTTCGATTTCGCTGATTGTCGGCGGGATCGGCATCATGAACGTGATGCTGGTTTCTGTGACCGAACGCACGCGCGAAATCGGCGTTCGCGTAGCAGTCGGCGCGACGGAAGAAGCGATTCAACTGCAATTCCTGGGAGAGTCAGTGATGCTGAGCCTTGTAGGCGGCGGGGCAGGGGTGCTTTTTGGAATTTTCGGTTCTTATCTGGTTGGGCAGACACTGCATTGGCCGATGCAAATGTCGCTTGAGGCGGTGATCGTGGCGGCACTTTTTTCCTTTGCAGTTGGCGTGTTTTTTGGATATTACCCGGCGCGGAAGGCCTCTTTGCTCGATCCTATTGAGGCCCTGCGGTACGAGTGATGGGCTAAACTCTTTGCTTTTGGGATACGAATGAAACCGAAAACCAAATGGCTCTTGCTGGCTGTCGCGCTCGCTGCCGTAGCGCTTATTGTAGTGCTGGGATTAAACCACACGGCGCAAATCCAGAATTTTACGGCGAAAGTAGAGCGCGGCGACATCCACGACGTCGTCGAGGCCACCGGAACGATCAATGCGGTCATCACGGTGCAGGTAGGTTCGCAGGTTTCGGGAACAATCTCGAAGCTTTTCGTGGATTTTAATTCGCGAGTGCACAAAGGAGATCTGGTTGCGCTCATCGATCCGGCGCTGTTTAAGGGAGCTGTACAGCAAGCAACAGCGGACTTGGAAAACGCAAGAGCCAACTTGATTGCGGCGCGCGCCAATTTAGAAAAGGCGAAAGCTTCACTGGTTCAGACGAAGGCCGATTACGACCGCACGGTCGGGCTAACTAAGAACGGAATTGCGAGCCAGCAGCAGCTGGATCTCGCGAAAGCCAACTACGATTCCGCGAATGCAGCCGTGGGGGGCGCACAGGCCAACGTCACGCAGGCGGAGGCTCAGGTGAGCCAGAAGGAAGCCGCACTGGCGGTAGCGCAGACCAATCTCAACTACACGGTGATTCGTTCGCCCATCGACGGTACCGTGGTCGCGCGCAACGTGGACGTAGGCCAGACCGTCGCGGCATCGCTGCAAGCGCCAACAATTTTTACCATCGCGCAAGACCTAAAGAAAATGCAGGTTTACGCCAAGACGGACGAGTCCGACGTCGGAAACATTAAAGTGGGGAAAGAAGTCACATTCAAGGTCGATGCGTTTCCGAAAGAGACGTTTCGCGGGGTGGTGAGTCAGGTCCGCATGAACGCGACAACGGTGCAGAACGTGGTTACCTACGATACCATCATCGATTTTGCGAATCCCGACTTAAAGCTTTTTCCTGGCATGACCGCATACGTGACCATTCCCGTGGCCACGGTGCAAAACGTCCTGAAGCTGCCGAACACGGCGCTGCGTTACAAGCCGCCAATGGAGCCTGAGGAGATCCTCGCGCTTTATCGGCGATACGGAATTGAAGGCGGTGACAGAAAAACCGCGAGTGACGCGGCAGCAGCGGCAGAAACGCCGCAGACCGGCGGCGGTAGTCAGAACCGGCCGCGCGCGTCACGTTCCGACTCCGCAATCGTCTGGAAACTTCACGCGGACAACAGTATGGAACCGATGAAGGTGTCGCTGGGGATTACGGACCATTCGTACACGGAAGTGGCGGCGGTGGTGAAAGGCGACCTGAAGGAAGGAGACGAGCTGATCATTCGCTCCGTCGTGCCAAAGTCATCGGCGCCGGGAGCTCCCGGAGCGCGGCGGTAATGATTTCCTAGATAAAGCCTCTATGCAGGTCACGAGTCAAACAGAAACGGCTCCAAGCGGCGGAACAGCCGCAGGGCACGCGGTTATCCGCGTGGAAGATATCCACAAGTATTATGAGCTGGGCGAAACGCGTGTGCATGCGCTGCGCGGCGTTAGCGTCGAGGTGCAGCGCGGCGAATTTGTGGCCGTGATGGGCGCGAGCGGCAGCGGCAAATCCACGTTCATGAATATTCTCGGCTGTCTGGATCGGCCCACTTCCGGGCGCTATTTGCTGGAAGGTGTGGACGTTTCGAAGCACGATAAGCGCGCGCTGGCGCTCATTCGGAATCAAAAAATCGGATTTGTTTTTCAAGGATTCAATTTATTAGCGCGGACCACGGCTCTCGAGAATACGGAGCTACCCACGCTCTATTCCAAGGTCAGCAAAGAAGAGCGTCATAGGAGGGCCGCGGAAGCACTGGCGATGGTTGGATTGGCCGACCGCGCCGAGCATTTTCCTTCGCAAATGTCTGGCGGGCAGCAGCAACGCGTGGCGGTAGCGCGAGCGCTGGTGAACCGGCCATCGATCCTCCTGGCGGACGAGCCCACAGGCAACCTGGACAGTCGCACTTCGGTGGAAATCATGGAGGTTTTCCAGGACCTGAACGACAAGGGCTTGACGATCATCATGGTGACGCACGAGCATGACATTGCGGAATTTGCGAAGCGCGTATTGGTTTTTCGCGACGGGAAAATCCGCAAAAACGAACCAGTGCGCAACCGCCCACGCGCCGCGGAAGTGCTGAAGACTTTGCCTACCCTAGAAGACTAATTCAACGCGGGTCAGGTCAGTTCGTTCAGTAAAGTTTCCATTTCGGAGCGGGCGTGCTGATTACCGGCTTTCGTAGCGGCGTCGATCCCAGTGGAGAGCACGCGGCGAGCCTCTTCGATACGCGATTCGCGCGCCAATAGTTGGCCGTACATGAGATAGCCGGGAACATAGCCCGCGTTGCGTTCGAGAAGTTCGCGAAAGTGATGATCCGCAGCCGTGGTGTCGCCGCTGTTCATGCATTCCATTGCCAAACCGTAGCGAGAGAAGGCGTCGTCGGGCTTTTGAGCGACAAGCTCTTCGAGCACTTGGCGGCGCGATTTCTTTTGTCCGGCGGTGTGGTCGGCCATTTGTTCTGTCATTTGTTGGCTTATGGGAACGTCCCGTATTATACGGGGGCGCAGAAAAGCTGCCAAACGCGGCTAGAGATGAGGTTTGCATGAAGCGGAAGAAAAATGCGAACGAACGCGAGGAAGCCAACCTCGAGGGCAAGCCGGTAAGCGCGTCGCAATCGGAGATGACCGAAATCGTTCTGCCGGCGCAGACGAATCCCTTGGGAAAATTGCTCGGCGGACACGTGATGCATTTAGTGGATATGGCCGCAGCTATGGCGGCGCACCGGCATTCTGGCAGCTATGTGGTAACCGCGTCGGTTGATTACATTGATTTTCGGAATCCGGTGAATTTGGGAGAAATTGTCATCCTGAAGTCGCAGGTCAACCGCGTTTTCCATACGTCGCTCGAAGTTGGCGTGGAAGTGTATTCCGAAAACGTGCTGACCGGTGAGAAGAAGCACACGACCTCGGCATTCGTAACGTTCGTGGCCATCGATGAACACACTCGGCTCCCGAAGCCCGTACCGCCATTGATTTTGAAGACGGAAGAAGAGAAACGAAGATTTCACGAAGCGGGCAAGCGCCGCGAAGTCCGCTTGGCCTTGCGCTATGGCAAGAAGTAGGCAGTTCGCGATAGTCTGTCATCAGAACTTAAGCCTCGTGCGCTTTCACCTCTTCTACAACGGCAAGAGCTTGCTCCACGCACGCACCGATGGCGGGGCCGCGCAAATAGTTGCCAGTCAAGAAAAGCCCCGGAAATCGCGTCAAGTTTTTGTTGACCGAACCCAAACGATCGCCGTGGCCGAGATTGTATTGCGGAAGAGCCCGCGGCCAGATCGTGACGTTGCAAAACGAAGGCTCTTTCTTGATGGAGAGCAGAGGAGCGATCTCGCGATGAACCAAGCCTGAAAGCTCATCGGGGCTGAGCTTTGCGGCAGCCGGATCAGTAGCCCCGCCAACGAAAGTGGTGAGAAGAGCATGGCCCTCCGGCGCGCGGCCAGGGAAAAGTGACGAATTCCAGACTGTGCCAAGAATCCGCAAACCAGCGGAGCGTGGAATGAGGAAGCCAAAGCCATCTAGTGAATGACCGACGTCTTTTTTCGCATAGCCTAGAGAAACCACCGCCACTGCCGCGTACTCGATCGGCGCCAAAAGTGATTCGAACGAAGGATTGAGTTGCGAGAGAAGACTTCCCGTCGCATTGGTAGGCGTTGCGAGAATAACAGACTTAGTCGACACGCAATCGCTGGAGTCGCCTTTGAGAGACAAGAGAAACGCTCCGTCATCTTGGCGAGAGAGAGTCTTGGCGCGCGTTCGCGTGAGGATTGCGGGTCCGAGTTTGCTCGTGAGTGCGCGCACGATAGTTTCATTGCCTTCGCGAAATGTATTCAGCGTGGGCCGTTCGCGCGGGCCCTTTTTGCTTTTGGCTACGCGAAACATGCCGCGCACAAGGCTGCCGGAACCCTTTTCAGCCTCGTAGAGCATCGGAAAAGCGCTGCGGATGCTGAGCTTTTCCGGGTCGCCCGCATAGACACCAGAGACGAAAGGTCCAACCAGCCGATCGAGGAGTTGGTCCGAAAACTTCCTGCGGACAAAAGCAGCGACGGATTCGTCACCTTCAGGCGGCACACTTTTGCCGAATATGTCCCGCAGCAACGCCCATTTCGTGGCCCCGTTGATCAGTGAGCTGGTAAAGAATGCAGGCGGACTCAACGGCACGGCCTGCAACTTGCCGTCGACTAGAACATAGCGCGGTGCGCGTCGGGGAGCTTCAAGTAATTGGTCCGCAATGCCAAGGTCCGTGCACAAACTCCGCAATTGTGCAGTTCCAGCAAAGCTTTGCGGCCCCAGCTCGAGCAGGTAGCCGTCGCGCCTAACAGAATTGATGACGCCACCGGGCCGCGGCGAAGCCTCGACAAGAACAACTTCCACGCCCGCCTCTTGAAGGGCATACGCGCAGACCAACCCCGAGATGCCTCCGCCAACTACGAGAGCTTGGACGCGACGGGTCACGGTGATGTGCGCATCCTTGTGTGCTCAGAGGGTCTTCGAAAAAAGCGGCTTGGCGGCAAGCTGCTGTCTTTCCAGGTACGGATCGAAAACCATGGCGAGGTTGCGAATGAAAATGCGCCCGAGCCACGTGGCGCGAATCTCGTTGCGTTCCAGCAGCACAAGGCCATCTTCGCGGAATGGTTCGAAGCGCCGCAATTCTTCGGCGAAGAATTCATCGAAATCGACGCCAAACTCACGTGAAATTTCATCCTTGACCACCACGGTGTGGCAGAGCAACCGGCTGATGACCGCGCGGCGCAGGCGGTCCTCTTCGGAAAGATGATAGCCGCGCATCGTGGCTAGGCCGCGCTCTTCCACCGCTTTTTGCCAGGACGGGATGTCGCGATAATTTTGCGCGTAAGCGGATTGAATGCCGCTGATTGCCGTGATCCCCATGCCGTAGAGGTCGGCGCCTGCTTTCGTCGTGTAACCCTGAAAATTGCGGTGCAGAGTGCGGTTATGCTGGGAAACGGCGAGCTCATCACCGGGCTTTGCGAAATGGTCCATGCCGATGTACAGATAACCAGCTTCGACGAATTTTAGCAGGCCTGTTCGAAAAATCCCGAACTTCACCATGCCTTCGGGAAGATGCGCGATGAAGGATCCCTGTTGCTTTTTCAGCCAGGGAACGTGCGCGTAGCTGAAGAGCGCAATGCGGTCTGGGCTGAGTCCGATGATCTGGTCGACGGTGTGCGCGAAACTTTCCGGCGTTTGATACGGCAGGCCGTAAATCAAGTCCACGTTGATGCTATCAAAGCCAAGCCTTCGAGCGGTGAAAAGCAGGTCGCGCGTCATTTCGTAGGGCTGAATGCGATGGACAGCTTTTTGCACGTCGGGATGAAAATCCTGAATGCCCATGCTAAGCCGGTTGAAGCCGAGCTTACGGAGCGTCTCGAGATGCGCGCGAGAGGTGACACGCGGATCGACTTCGATGCCGATTTCACTGTCCGGCGCAAAGTGAAAACGTTCACGCGTAAATTCAAAAAGGTCTTCAATCTGTTCCGGAGAAAGATACGTTGGCGTGCCGCCACCCCAGTGGAACTGCACCACGGGCCTGTCTTTCGAAATGCTGCGGCTGACGCGCTCTGCCTCGCGCTTCAGCACGTCAAGATACGGCGGCGCAACGCTCTTATTCTTCTGAATTACTACGTTGCAGGCGCAAAAGAGGCACAGGCTCTCGCAAAAGGGAATATGCATGTAAAGCGAAACGGGCGTCTTGGCGGCATCTGCTTCCTCAAACACCTTTTCCAAATCCGCAGGGCCGAAGCTGTCATTCCAAACGGGCGCCGTCGGATAGCTGGTGTATCGCGGTCCGGGGCGATTGTATTTTGCGAGAAATTCTTCGCCAACACGAAGCTCGTCGCGCATTTGCTGAAGTGTCGGATAGGCGAGCGTCATCGCGATGGCCTCTTACCGGGAGTGGGCTGCTGGACGCATTTCTTGAAGCAGCGCTTGCTGGCCGGTTTCCACAAAAAACTGCGCATTCTCCACTGGTGTGTTCGGCAGTATACCGTGCCCGAGATTGAGAATGTGCCCGCGTCCAGCCAGCGAGTTAAGCGTATCCAGCGTAACTTCTCGAATCCTCTCTGCTGGGCCAAGCAACACCGCCGGATCGACATTTCCCTGGAGCGCGATTTTGGGTCCCAGCGCGCCGCGAACCTCGCCCAGATCCACTCGCCAATCCACGCTCAATACATTTGCTCCCGAGCGCGCTGCGGCGGAAAGCAGATGCTGTGACGCCTTCGTATAATAAATCACCGGCCCGGAACCCGAGATTCCCGAAATAACTTCCTGCACCGCCGGCAGCGCCGACTCTTGGTAATCCTGCAAATTCAGCTCGCCACACCAGGTGTCGAACAACTGCACTGCGGTTGCTCCCGCCGCGATTTGTGCCTTTAAGTAGGGAATCGTGGCTTGAGCGATGCGATGAAGCAATTCGCGGAACGTTTTCGGCTCCCGATAGAAGAACTGTTTAACGGTGGCGAAACCTTCCTTGGTTTGGCCCTCCACCATGTAACAAGCTAGTGTCCAGGGAGCTCCAGCAAAGCCTAGAACCGGAACTTGGGGGCCGACGGAATTCACAATGCGGCGAATGGCCTCCGACAAAAAGCCGGTTTCCGCCTCCGGGTCGAAAATCTTTAATTTCTCAACATCCGCTTTGCTCCGAACCGGGCATGGCAAATTCGGCCCGGCATCGCCAAGCTCAAGCTGAAGCCCCATGGCTTGGGCAGGGATCAGGATGTCGGAGAAGACGATCACAGCGTCGACGCCCAGCCGGCGAAAAGGCTGGAGCGAAACCTCAACCGCAAGCTCCGGCGTCTTGCAAACCTCCAGGAATCCATACCTTGCACGGATTTCGCGATATTCCGGCAAGTACCGGCCTGCCTGCCTCATTATCCAAACGGGCACGCGCGAAAGGGTTTCCCCGCGGCAGGCACGCAGGAATAAGTCCTTTCGATTCACAGAAGTTTGGACAGCCATGTCCCTTCCGGCAGTTCAGGATAACCAATCTTAACAGGTCTTGTCGGGCCAAGCACTGTGACGTGCGTCACGCAGTGCGGGTCGTCAGTCGTGTACGTTATACTCGAAGCGTTTAACGAATGCAGGGCTCCTCGCCTGGCAAGACTTTGGCTGGTTAACGTGTGTGCGAGGCCCAGGTATATCGAGTGCACTACGCCCTTTTCATTTCGACCGTGGTTGCCTACGCGCTAAGTTTTGCGCTCTATCTGATTTTCTTGAAAACTGGGAAAGGGCTCACGGGCCGCCTGGGAACGCTGCTACTCGCCGTGGGGCTGGTGACGCACTACTTTGCGTTGCTTGAGCGAACGCGCGGACTCGGGCCACACACGGTTCCCTACCACGATCTGTATGGTGCGATGTCGCTCTTTGGCTGGCTGCTGGCCCTGACTTATTTGGGGCTGGAGCTTTTCCATCGCCAGCGGTCGGTTGGCGCGCTCGTTCTTCCTTTCATTCTTATCTTCTTCGTGGCCTCGAATTTCGCGCCAGCCGACAAATTCTCTCCGCCGGACGCGCACGGGCCCACCTTTGCGTTTCACGTCACCCTGAACATTCTGGCCTACTCGGCGTTTGCTCTCTCTTTTGTTTTGAGCCTGATCTTCCTGGTCGAGGAGCGCTTTCTGCGCAGTCACAAGCTGGGTGACTTCGTCTGGCGGCTGCCTCCTCTCGAACTTCTCGAACGCATGAGCCGCTCGAGCGTGCTCGTTGGTTTGGTTTCCATTACCGTCGGAACCGCGTTCGGGTTTCTTTGGGTCTATCGCCTGAGTGATAAGTATTCGTTTTACGATCCGAAGTACGCCATCACGCTGCTGGTTCTCATTTTGTATGCAGTGTATTTCCGGTTGGCGCGCACCACAGCCTGGCGCGGCGCGCGCGCCTCGAAGCTGTGTGTCTTTAATTTTCTGCTCGTTTTTCTTAGTTTTACGGTCGTGAATTTCTATCTTTCGCATAACCACCGGTTTTTTTAGGAGCGTTTGCACTGGGCATGGAGATCGTTCTCGTCGGACTGAACCACCGCACCGCGCCCGTTGAGGTGCGCGAGCGAGTTTCCTTCACTGCAGATCAGGCTCGGCGCGCTTCCGAACAACTTCGGTCCAAAGGAATACTCGAAGAAACTCTGGTGCTCTCCACCTGCAATCGCAGCGAGGTATATGGCGTGCCGCCGGAAACTTCGCACGAGAGCGCGCCCGGCCTTTCTACGTTCCTGAGCGAATTTCACTCCGTGCGCATGGACGTGCTGGGCGTTTCGCTTTACCACCACTATGACCGTGAGGCCGTGCATCATCTCTTCCGCGTGGCAGCGGGGCTTGATTCCATGATGCTCGGCGAAGCCGAAATTCTAGGGCAGGTGCGCGAAGCCTACCGCGTCGCCCATGAGCAGGGCGCCACGGGGCCGGTGTTGAATCGTCTATTCCAGGGAGCGCTCGAAGTCGGCAAGCGCGTGCGTGCCGAGACAGAACTGGGGACGCGGCCGATGTCTGTGGCTTCCGCAGGAGTGAAGTTGGCAGAACGCATTTTCGGCAAACTGGACGAACGCAGCGCGCTTGTTTTGGGAGCTGGTACCATCAGCGAGCAGGTCATTGCCCAGTTGCGGGATCGCGGAATTGCGCGCCTCTTTGTCATGAATCGTTCGAAAGAACGCGCAGACAGCTTGGCCAAACAATACGGTGGGGAAGTGCTGCCGTGGGGCGAATGGGAGAAAGCGTTGCCAGCGCCCGACGTCATCGTGTCGTCGGTGGCCGCGGAAGAACCAGTGCTGCGCCGCGAAATTGTCGAGCAAGCAATGGCAAAGCGCAGCAATCGCGCACTGTTCCTGATGGATCTCGGCTTGCCCCGGAATATCGATGCGGCCGTCGGAAAGCTCTACAACGTCTACGTCTACAACATGGATGACCTTACCGAAATCGTGGCGCAAAACCGCCATGCCCGCGAGAACGAAATCCCTAAAGCCGATAGTATTGTCGAAGAGCATGTAGGAAAATTCCTTTCTTGGCAGGCTAGCGTCGAGTTGGTCGGTTTGGTCAACGAGCTGCGCACAAAAATGCGTGAGGAGCGCGCGCAATTTGTACACTCGCGAGTCGAGTCCATCCAGCACCTCACGGAAGCCGATCGCGCCCTCGTGGAGAAATTGATGGATGACATCCTCGAGAGCCTTTTGCTCGAACCGGCGCAGCGTCTGCGCGGCGAAAAGGATTTGCGCCGAAAAGTGCAGAATGTCGAAGCGCTGCGCGATCTGTTCCTTTCGAACCGGGGGAAAGCTTGAGGACTTTTCGCATCGGAACTCGCGGAAGCCTGCTTGCCAAATGGCAGGCGGAATCGATTCGCAAGCGGCTCTTTGCCGCCACCGGCATCGAGCCGGAAATCGTGATCGTCAAAACGGCAGGCGACAAAATGCTGCAGGCGCCCGTGGCACAAATCGGCAGCAAAGGGATCTTCATCAAAGAACTGGAAGAGGCTCTGCTTGAAGAAACGATCGATCTGGCTGTGCACAGCGTGAAGGATATTCCCACGGACATTCCCTCGCGCCTGATGTTTCCCGCGGTTTGCAAGCGTGATGATGTGCGCGATTGCCTCGTCGGCTCTACGCTCGCGAATCTCCGTCAAGGCGCGCGCGTGGGAACCAGCAGCCTGCGCCGTCAAGCGCAGTTGCGGCATGTTCGGCCGGATCTGGATTTGCGCGACTTGCGAGGCAACGTCGACACGCGCTTGCGCAAAGTCGAAAGCGGGGAATACGAAGCGGTCATGGTTTCGAAAGCCGGGTTGGATCGCCTGGGATTTAGCCAGCGCATCTCCGAAGTTCTTTCTCCTGAAGTCTGCATGCCTGCGGTGGGCCAGGGTGCGATCGCCGTCGAGTGCCGCTTGAAAGACCGGGAAGCGGAGGACTTGCTGGCGCCTCTGGACGATGCGGAAACTCGTGCGGCAATCATTGCCGAGCGCGCGCTTCTCGGCGCGCTGCACGGCGGGTGCCAGGTGCCCATGGGCGCGTTTGCGCGTGTCGAACACGGCCAACTGGTGTTGGATGCGTGCGTGTGCTCCGTCGACGGCGCGCAATGCGTGAAGCAGCATGCCGTGGCTGCGCCTGAACAGGCGTCGCAACTCGGCGAGCACATGGCGCGATTGCTTATCGAAGCAGGCGCGCAGTCCATTCTGGAAGAAGTGAGTCGGCAGCGTGCTTGAAAAAGCCCCAAGTTCGCTGGCAGGAAAGCGCATCGTGATCACGCGCGCAGCGGCGCAGAGTGACGTGCTTGCGCAAGAACTTTTCGCGCGCGGCGGAATTCCCCTGATGTTGCCGCTGGTGTCGTTTGCGGACCCGGAAGATTTCGCGCCCCTGGATCGCGCAATCGCTGAGATGCAACAGTTTGACTGGCTGATTCTAACAAGCGCGCAAGCGGTGCGCACAGTGATGCAAAGGGCGGCGGATTTGCAACAGCAACTGGTTCGAACGGAGAGTCACTTGCGTGTCGCGTGCGTGGGCCCGGTCACCGCGGAGGCAGCACGAAACGTAAAATTGCCGGTGGAGTATGTCGCAGTAACGCACACCGGCGTGGCGCTGGCGAATGAACTGGGGAGCAAGCTTCAGGGAAAGAAGGTGTTGTTGCCTCGCAGCGATCGCGCGAATCCGGATTTGCCCGCCGCGCTGAAGCGATTTGGCGCACAAGTTACGGAAGTGATTGCATATCGCACCCTGCGTCCCGCGGAAACCGGCCAAGACGGGCTGAAGAAAATCGTCAATGGTCAAGCGGATGCGATTTTGTTTTTCAGCCCATCGGCGGTACAACATTTCGCAGAACTTCTTGGTGTCCAACAATTGCATGACCTGGAGAACAAACTGGCTATCACCGCTGTCGGTCCCGTGACCGCAAACGCCTTGCGTGAGGCCGGTGTCGGACGGGCAGTTGTTGCGGCGGATACGACCACCGCTTCAGTGATGGAAGCATTGGAGAAACACTTCGCCGCCGCAAAGGCCGCGCCCGCAGGAGCGAAACGAATATGAGCTTTCCCACCCATCGGCCCCGCCGCTTGCGGCGCACGGAAGCGCTTCGCAGCATGGTTCGCGAGACGCGCCTGAGCACTGCCGGCTTGATCTATCCGATGTTTGTATGTCCCGGCAAGAATGTCCGTCAGGAAGTCGGCTCGATGCCCAACATTTTTCAGCAATCCGCCGACCAGATCGTGGAAGAGTGCAGGGAAGTAGAATCGCTCGCCATCCCTGCTGTGATTCTCTTCGGGCTGCCAGAAACAAAAGATCCGCGCGGCGCGAGTTCGCTCAGCTCTCAGGGCGTCGTGCAACGGGCCATCGAGGGCATTCGAAAGGCCAATCTGAAATTGCTCGTCATCACTGACGTCTGCTTATGCGAATATACCGATCACGGCCACTGCGGCGTCATCGAGCACGGGGAAGTGGCGAATGATCCGACCCTGGAAATCCTTGCGCAGCAGGCGCTCTCGCACGCGCGGGCGGGTGCCGACATTGTGGCGCCCTCGGACATGATGGACGGCCGCGTCGGCGCGATTCGTGAAAAGCTGGACGAGCACAAATTCGAAAACATCGCCATTCTTTCTTACGCCGCGAAATACTGCTCCGGCTTCTACGGGCCTTTTCGCGAAGCCGCGCAGTCCGCTCCGCAATTCGGCGATCGCCGCAGCTACCAGATGGATCCAGCCAACGCGCGCGAAGCGTTGAAAGAAGTCCGGTTGGACTTGGAAGAGGGCGCGGACATGGTGATGGTCAAGCCGGCGATGCCTTACCTCGATGTGATCTGGCGCGTGCGTGAAGCATTTGACGTTCCGGTGGGCGCCTACAACGTGAGCGGCGAATACGCGATGGTGAAAGCGGCGGCGCAGAACGGCTGGCTCGATGAGAAACGGGTGGTCCTCGAAATTCTGACCGGGATTCAGCGCGCCGGCGCGGACCACGTCCTGACCTACCACGCCAAGGACGTCGCCCGGTGGCTGAAGGCATGCTAGGCAAAAGTTAATCTACTGATAATAGTCACTCCTGACTGGTCAGCGTTGACTAGTCAGGACTGACTCGTGGGATTGAGCGAGATTGAACGAGGCGCAAACCAAATTGGAAAGGGAGCGGCGGCGCTCGCGGGAAATCTTCGAGCGCGCGGAAAAAGTTCTCGTCGGCGGAGTGGACAGCCCTGTGCGCGCGTTTCGCGCCGTGGGTGGCGAGCCGCTGGTGATCGACCACGCCAGCGGTCAGTACCTCTATGACGCCGACGGCAACGAACTGCTCGACTACGTTTGCTCGTGGGGCGCGATCATCCTGGGCCATTCGAATGCCGCGATCGCGGAAGCCATCGCCGACCAAGCGCGGCGCGGCACGAGTTTTGGCGTGACGACGGAACTTGAGCTCGAACTCGCCACGCTCATCACGCGAGCCATTCCGTTCCTCGAAAAAATTCGTTTCGTCTCGAGCGGCACCGAAGCCACGATGAGTGCTGTGCGGCTCGCTCGCGGCGTTACCAAGCGCGACTTCATCGTGAAATTCGAGGGCTGCTATCACGGGCACGCCGACAGTTTTCTTTCGCAAGCCGGTTCGGGCTTGGCGACCCTGGGCATTGCAGAATGCCCTGGAGTACCTGATGCGCTCGCCGCACTGACTCTGAATGTGCCGTTCAATGATCTGCAAGCGGTCGAAAAGGTCTTTTCCGCGCGCAAAGACAAAATTGCGGCGGTGATTGTCGAACCCATCGCGGCAAACATGGGCGTCGTACCGCCCGAAACTGACTTCCTGAAAGGCTTGCAGGAAATCGCGCATCGCAACGGCGCTCTGCTGATCGTCGATGAAGTCATCACCGGCTTTCGCCTGAAAAACGGCTCCGCGCAGGACCTTCTTGGCATCGAGGGTGACCTGACAACGCTCGGCAAAATTATCGGAGGCGGAGTTCCTGTCGCCGCTTACGGCGGCCGCGCGGAACTGATGAATCACGTTGCGCCGCTGGGACCGGTCTATCAGGCGGGAACGTTGGCAGGAAATCCACTGGCGATGCGCGCAGGAATTGCGGCGCTGAAGCAGCTCACGAAGCCGGGGTTGTACGAGAAAATGATGGAGCTGGCGGAGCGTCTTGTGCTCGGTTTGCGCGAAGAATTGACGGATGCGCAAATTCCGGCGCAAGTCAACGCAATTGGATCGCTGGCGACAATCTTTTTTACCCCGGGGCCAGTGAGAAATTACGCGGACGCCAAGCGTTCGAATACCGAGCGCTACGCCCGATTCTTCCGCGAGATGCTGGCGCGCGGAATCTTTTTCGCTCCGTCGCAGTTTGAAGCCGCGTTTCTTTCGGCGGCGCACACGCCTGCCGACATCGGCCGCACCTTGGCTGCCGTTCGCGAATCTTTTCAAGCGATAGCCGCTGAACCCGCCGGCTGATTCCGATTCCAAATCGTTAGGAGCGAACACGAATGCCCGAAGGCATTGAACTTCCCGAAACGCACCATGCCCACGAAGATCATCCGCTGGTGCTGCCGGTTTCCATCACGATGTCGATCCTAGCCGTGCTTATCGCAGGCGCGACGTTGCTCAGTCATCGCGCACACACCGAAGAACTCCTGCTTCAGTCTCAGGCGACCGACCAATGGGCTTACTATCAAGCGAAGAATGGCCGCTATCACGGCATGCAGAACACCGCCGATGTGATCGGCACAATGGTCCCCCAGGACAAGGAAAAAGCCGAGGCGGTGCTCAAGAAATACGAGAAAGAAATCGAGCGTTACGACAGCGATAAAGAAGACATCAGCGAAAAAGCACAGGAACTTGAGAGGGAGCGCGACCTGATGAGCCGCCGGGCGGACCGCTATGATGGCGGAGAAGGTTTTCTGGAAATTGGCTTGGTCATCTGCTCGATTACCATGCTCACGAAGCGCAAAGGATTCTGGTTCGCAGGCATGCTTTTGGGAGTTGCAGGCATCGTCCTGGCGGCCACCGGGTTGTTTCTCCGTTAGAGTTTTGCTAGCAGCTTTTCCCTCCGACAACCTCGCCCGTCCTGCCTGGACGGGCTAATGAATGCTTCCCGGGCGCGGCGTCAGTTCCTCGCGGTTTTACTTGGTGGGGGGCCAGGGTTTCGGGTGGCCGAATTCGTCGACGACGAGGGAGCGGGAGCCGGGCGAGAGGACTTGGAGGGACTTGAGGAACTCGATGAGGGCATCGCGCTGGTCTGCGGAAAGCGCGTCGAAGGCTTGACGCGCGTCGAGCGCTTCGCCATTGTGAGCTTCGACAGCTTCGCGGGCGGTGATGAACTTGCCGTGGTGCATGAACGCGCCGCCCTGGTTGTAGAAGCCCCAGAGCTTGCGCGTGATGAATTTGCAGTTGCCGGCAAAGAAGCCCGGAGAACCGGCGGGCTGGTTCTGGTCCAGCGGTTCGCATTCGGGATCGGTCTTGGGATCGCTGGTGGCGCTGATGTCGTGGAGCTTGAGATCGGCGTATCTCAGCGGCTATTCAAGCTTTTCTCCATCACGGTACTGACAGCTGCTATGGAGGCGGCAACGATTCCCTGT
>JAWOLO010000591.1:0-4327 GCA_033853375.1 Terriglobia bacterium | reverse complement strand
GAATCGACTTCATGGCCGATTCGTTGATGACCGGGCCCATGTAGTTGTTGGGATCGTCGCTCGGCCCAACGGTGATTTTCTTCGTGCGATCGGCAAGCTTCTGCAGGAACGTGTCATAAACTTTTTCTGCAACAATGGCTCGCGAGCACGCAGAGCACTTTTGGCCCTGGTAGCCAAACGCGGCGGCCACAGTTCCCTCAACAGCCGAGTCGATGTCGGCTTCCTCGTCGACGACTATGGCATCCTTGCCGCCCATCTCCAGCACGGTGCGCTTGATCCAGATTTGCCCGGGCGAGGGCTTTGCGGCCAGTTCGCTGATGCGCAACCCCACTTCCTTCGAGCCTGTAAACCCGACGTAGCGCGTTTTCGGATGGGTCACAAGCGTATCGCCAACAGCGCCGCCCGAACCGGTAATAAAGTTCACCGCTTCCTTGGGAATGCCCGCTTCGTAGAGAATGTCAATGAATTTTGCCGCGATGGTCGGCGAATCGCTCGCCGGCTTCAGCACCACGGTGTTGCCGGTCACGAGCGACGCCACGACGAGACCGGCCATGATGGCGCAGGGGAAATTCCACGGCGGAACAACGACGCCCACTCCAAGAGGAATGTACACAAGATAGTTGCGTTCGCCACGCATCGGTGTCAGTTTTTGCGGCTCGGCCAGGCGCAGCATCTCGCGCCCGTAAAATTCGCAAAAATCAATCGTTTCGGCGATGTCCGCGTCGGCTTCCACCCAGGTTTTCCCGACTTCGTAGCAGACCAGCGCGGCCAGCTCAAACTTGCGCTCACGCACAATCTGCGCCGCGCGGAAAAGGCATTTTACGCGGTCCTGCGCCGACACTTTCTTCCAGGTGTCAAAATATGTGTTGGCTGCTTCCACTGCCTGCTTGGCCATATCGACCGTGGCATTTTGGAATATGCCGATCACTTCGGAGGGGTGCGAGGGGTTAGTCGAATTGCGCTTACCCGGGGTGGTCACTTTCTGCCCGCCCAGCCACATCGGGTACTCGTGGCCAAACTCGGATTTCACTTTTTTCAGCGCCTCTTCCATGCGCTTGCGGTTTTCCGGCTTGGAAAAATCGATGAACGGTTCGTTGGTGAACTCGGATATGTGCAGTTTCTGTTCGGCAGTGGCCACGAAATCCTCCTCTATCGGCAAAACACGTCACTCATTGGACAGAACATTGTACAGCGCTTGCAAACCCGCTCACAAGCACGCCGCTCTTTGCATTTTTCGAGAAACTGGCGAAAAAAACAGAGCAGGCCGTCACTCAAAGTGGAATTGGATCTTGATGCTAACGTGCGCGGCAACCGGCTGGCCGTTCAGTACCGCAGGAATGTATTTGTAATACTTCAGCGCCTCGAGCGCCGGCTTGCGCAAGGAAGGAGGACCGGTTAACACCGTTGGAGACGTTACGTTTCCCGTCGTGTCAATGATGGCGTCAATCACCACACTTCCAGTTTCAAAGTCGTGCAAATCCTCAAGCGAGGCAACTGCCCTCTGCGACTGAACCAACTTCGGCGGAACGAAATGCGCGCTTGGCGGCAGACCTTGGACAGCAGCGATCGCCTTCGTGGGTAATTCGTCGGTGGGCGCGGAACGAACTGGTGAAACCTTCTCCACCGAAGCTGACTTGCTCTTTTCTCGGGCCGCGGGTTTCTCGACGACTTCGACAGGAGCCGTTGAATTGATTCCCTTTTCATTGGCAACGCCGCTGCCTACAGGATTTTCGCTGGACAAGCCCAAGTGGGACGGGACTTCTTTCACCGAAACTCCCGGCGCATTTCCGGACGCTGTCTCTACGGTGGGTGTCTCGGCAGCCACAGGACCGGGCGTCAAAGGCCTTGGCGTAGCAACTTTGGTTGTGACCCCGCCTGCCCACGTGGAAACCCTAGTTGGCTCGTGCATCCACGGGAGCTTGTGCTTATACCAGGCGGCACCGATCAGTGCAACGAGGGCAAAACTCAAAATTGCCAGACGCAACATTCCGGTGCGAAAACCCGGAGTGAATTGTCCCCGCGCGCGGAAAGATCGCTTGTGCTTTGGCACCGGGATGTGGAAGTCCAGCGCTGGTTTGGGCAGCAAATCCTGATTCGCTGTGGGGGCGCGGGCAGGCTTTGCTTCTTGCTTTTTTGCTTCCTGCTGAATGGGAGCCACGTCCGCGGCGAGCTCCGCCCATTGAATCTTTTCAGTTTGATAGCCAGGCGTCTCAGCTTGCGGCTCACTCATATCCACTGGCGAGGGAAAGGGAGCTTGGGGAATTGCACCAGTCGATTCTGTTTGATCGGGTTTATCCGGGGTTTGAAGCAGCTTCAATTGGCTGCGCAGGGCTTCGACTTCTTTGCGGAGCGCTTCCACTTCCTCCGCACTGGCAGGCGGAACGGCTCCGTCGAGTTCGTCAGCAGTCGTCTCCGCGGATGCAACCAGCTCAAAGGCCGCAATTTCCTTCGCATCTTTGGGCAGTAACGGCGTCGCCGCTGAAAATTCCATCCCCCAAAAACCCGGCGCTGGCTGGGTAAATTCCAACTCGGCGAAGCAACCGGTCGGCCGATGCGCCCTCTTCCGCGTGACCTGCGCGATCACTTCGCGCTTGGATTCTTCGTTGTTGACAAAAAGGAGTTGTCCCGGAGTCACCGCCGCCATCAGGCGAATCACACCGCCGTTCTCGAACACCAACACGGTGGTGGTTAATTCGCTAAAGAGTTCGCGTTCGTCCGAAACCGCTCCGGCGCGCGCGCCGGTGACCCTTACCTGTATTTCCCGTGCTACGCCGTTAACTCTTGGAAGAGGTTTCGTCCTTAGCGGAGTGACCTCATCTTCCCTGAGTTTCGCGGCGGAGGGGGCTGGCGAATCGTCGGTTGCGCTTACTTCGAATGGGGCTGATGCTTCAGAGGAAGAGCCCTGCTCTTTTCTTTCTTCCTGCCGACGCGGCTCGACAGGAAACTCTTCTGGGGCAGAATTCGAGGAGGCCGTTGAAGCCGAGACGGTCGAAGAGGTTGTGTCTTCTGCGGAAGACAAAGCCGTTGTCCTTTATGCGCTGGGCGTGCGAGCGGCACTCCCGCGACTGGAAATGTTAGGGCCGTGGGCGAGTGCCCTAAAACAGGGCACGTAGACAAGCATACTATCCTTTCACCCTGTCTAGCCCACTCGCTATAGTACCAACGTACCGGCGTGCGCAAATAGGACACTGAGAATTCTCGAACTCGTGCCACCGTTTTGACAAAATGGGTGTGTCACTGCGCGGATATCTGTTGCTTCAGGTCGTTAAAGAACGGGCGATTCGGAACCCGTAATCAGCGTATTGGAACTCCGGCGGAATGCTCGAGCGCGCCGCACTGCGGCTTACCTTGATATGGTGACGCCAGGAACCGCCCCGCGATGCTTTTCGAGTGCTATGGGCAGGCCCCTGGGGATTTCGCTCGGGACAATAGCGGTAATAGTTAGAATCGTACCAATCCGCGCACCACTCGTGCACATTGTCGCCCATGTTGTAAAGCCCGTAAGCGTTCGGCGCATACAAACCGACAGGCTCCGGGCCATTTTCCCATCGGCTCGCATAATCGGGCAGCGATTCCGGCGGCAATTCTCCCCAAGGATAGGCCGTTCCCTCCGCTCCTCCACGTGCCGCACATTCCCATTCGGCTTCCGTCGGTAGGCGGTAAGTCTTTTCGGTTACGCCGCTCAGCCAATCACAATAGGCCGTAGCCTCATTCCAAGACACGGCAACCACAGGCATTCGGAGGTCATGGAAATTCGGATCCGTCCAACAAGATGGAACAGAAGCTTTGGTCGCGCCGAGAAAACGCTCGTACTCCTCATTCGTTACCTGATACGCCGCCATTTCGAAGGAATCGACCCACACGCGATGTACTGGCTTCTCGTCATCACGCCCGGTCTCGCATCCCATTGCAAACCACTGCCCTGGTACCCGAATCATCACAGGTTCGAGGAAAGCCGCGCCTGCACCGCTTACTCCGCTCGGCCTTGTCGATGCAGCAGTCATTCCTTTCCCTCTCCAACGCGGAGCAGCCAAACCCTCTCTTCAGATTCCGACGATCTTGCCCGAGTCGTCTACATCGATCGAGGCGGCGCGGGAGACTTTTGGCAGGCCTGGCATCAGCATCATGTTACCCGAGATCGCCACCACAAAACCGGCGCCAGCGGAAAGCGACGCGTCGGTCACGTTCAGGGTCCAACCGGTGGGCGCCCCAAGAAGCTTGGGGTTGTCGGTCAGGGAATACTGCGTTTTTGCCATGCAAACCGGTAGTTTTCCGTAGCCCCAGTCTGAAAACTGTTTCAGTTTGGCCGCAGCCTGGTCGGAAAAGT
>JAWOLO010000590.1:0-4363 GCA_033853375.1 Terriglobia bacterium | reverse complement strand
CCCAATTGGTGAGAAGACGCCCGCCAGAGTGAAAAGCCCCAATTTGAAAAAAGTCACGCTGAGGCTTGCAGCAAGAAGAACGTAGGTAAATCATTGACGCAGGGGAAGATAGGGGTGCATTGCGCGGGGCGAGATTTGGAACAGTAGATGCAAGCTATCACATCGCTCAGAAGGTGGGCAATGGAGCGATTGTCAACCTTCTGACCTGTGGGCGTCCTCACTGTGACGGCGGGCAGGCGATAAAAAGCTCGAAAGGATACGGCACAGAAAAGGACGCCCACGGAATAGCCGGGCAAAGACCCCCAGTTTACCGGCTAGCCGATCGAGTCAGGCAGCGGCAGAGCACGGATCGCTAAGGAGCGTCGAGGTTCCGACGCGATGGCCCGCACAAACGGGCCGTAACCAGTGCCCACCGCTGCCTCTTGTTTTGGCTGTGGCTCGTAGTCGGGCTTCACTTTATGTTCGTCGAATCTGAGTGGTTTCTCGCGCAAATCATTGTGCCAATGCGCGCAATATTCTCTCTGCCCAAAACAAACTTCGCACATGTTCTTTGTTTGCTATGAGATGGCGGATTTGACTGTGGAAGGCGGCGTGCACCCTATAACATGGACGAATGAGGAGAAAGAAGTGAGGGGGTGGAATTTGTAAAGGGTTTGCAGCGAGGAGGGTTTTATGGCACAGGTGCTGGAGCCAAAGGCGGTGCAAGAGATTTCGAAGAAGGTTTCGCTCACAAAGATTCTGGTCACCACGGACTTTTCGCCGGAGTCTGACCGGGCGCTGGACTATGCGCTGGCGTTGGCGCGGCGTTATGACGCGCGGATTTACCTGGCGCATGTGCTGGCACCGGATCCGTTTCTGTATGCCGAACCGGCCCTCGCCGAGGCGACTTACGAAAAGGTGCGGCAGGCGGCGGAGCAGGGGATGGCGGACATTCTGGTTTCGGGAAAGCTACGGGGCGTTCCTCACGAAGTGCTGTTGGAGGAGGGGAACATTTGGCCGGCGATCGCGAAACTCATTGAAAAACATGAAGTCGACCTGTTGGTTACCGCAACGCATGGCCGTGGCAAAGTACGTAAGGTGCTGATTGGATCCGTGGCTGAAGAAATTTTCCGGCAGGCAGATTGTGCGGTGCTGACCGTGGGGCCTCGCGTTAAAGATGAACCGCCGCGGGAAGTGGAGTTGAAGAACATTCTCTTCGCCACGGATTTCGGTCATGGCGCGGAGAAAGCGGCAGCGTACGCTTTCTCACTGGCGCAGGAGCACGGAGCACGGCTCACCATGCTGCACGTGATTCAGGAAGCCACGGCGTTTACGGAAGAGAGCGTACGGCGGCAGAGGGAATACAACATCGAGAACTTGCAGAGGCTCGTGCCGGAAGGCGCGGAGAATTGGTGCAAGCCGGTGTTCCGCGCGACGTTTGGCGAAGCGGTAGAAGAAATTATCACCATGGCCCGCGAGACGAACGCCGACCTGATTGTGATGGGAGCGAAGGCGAGAAAGAGCCTGGCGGGACATGTTCCAGCTACCATCGC
Organism: Terriglobia bacterium; assembly: GCA_033853375.1. GTDB lineage: Bacteria > Acidobacteriota > Terriglobia > Acidiferrales > UBA7541 > Acidiferrum. Next base: position 2,831 of record JAWOLO010000590.1, on the reverse strand, counting down.
TTACAGCGTGGTAACCAAGGCGCGCTGCCCGGTGCTGACGGTCCGCGGGTAAAGTTCAGAGGATAGCAACTTAGAGCCCAGGCGATCGCGAATTAGCAACTTGCCAAAGCGAGAAAGTGGAGGACCTGAACTCGGCCCAGCAGAGCCTTCATCTTCTTCGGGCTTCTCCAGGTCAAAAAGGACGGAACTGATAAGCGCACAACAGCGCGAAACGGTTCCGTCCTTTGTTTCTTCGAAACCTCGTGCTTCGGGTTTTCCGGCAGGACAATCCCCCATTATCGAGACGAAAGGAAGGTTTGGGCTGCAGCGTGGAGTCGAACCCATAGCCCTTGTTGAAAGCACGTAACTTATCATATTCTCAGCGCGCCAAAACGCCGGATGGGGCGGCTTCGCGGATGGCGTTCCCGGTCGCGTGCGCGGGAACCCTGTTGGGTACAGGGAAACTAGCCGCACGAAAACGCATCCGGGTTAGCTTTCATCTGGTATGGTTTCCAAACCGTGATTAGGAAGATCCATGTCTCTGGTTATAGGTCTGTTCGGGACCTTGACCTGGATTTGAAGCGCATTAACGTCCTCACCGGCCCGAACGGATGCGGAAAGTCAAATCTTTACAACTCCCTGGTCTTGATGGCTCGCGCGGCGCAAGGGCAGTTGGCCCGTGCGATCGCCGAGGAGGGCGGCACGCCAAGCGTGTTCTGGGCCGGTGGCGAGCGCGTTCGTTATAAAGGCAAGAAACCTCCAAGACGCGTCGTGCTTAGCTTTGAAGCGCAGAAGTTCGGGTACGAGCTGCAAATCGGGCTCCCCTCCCTGAACGAGCAAGCGCTGGGTTCACAACCGGGCGTGGAAACCATGTTCAAACTCGACCCGCGCGTAAAGGAAGAATATATCTGGTACATCCCGCCCCCGGACGGGAAGACCCCGAAGCCTCGCGTGGCCATGTTGAAGCGCGACGAACCTTCGGCGTGGTTGCGCAACGCAGAAGGCAATATGGTCACCTATCCCTTCAAGATTTCGAAACACGAGTCGGTCTTGTCGCAGATCATCGATCCGCACCTCTATCCGGAAATATCCGCAATTCGCCAGCAGATCTTGAGCTGGCGTTTTTATCATCACTTCCGTACGGACCTGGAGTCCCCTCTGCGGCAGCCGCAAATTGGCGGTTATACGCCGGTTCTTAGCCAGGACGGGTCGGACCTTGCGGCGGCTCTGCAAACCATTCTGGAAATCGGCGATGCGGATGCCCTTCGCAAGATCGTAGCGGAGGCCTTTGGCGGCGCGGCTCTTCTGATCGAAGCGATGGATACGCTTTTCAGCATCAAGATGAAAATTCCCGGGCTGCTCCGCCCCTTGCATTCGCAGGAATTCTCGGACGGGCAAGTGCGTTTTTTATGCCTTTGTGCGGCGCTGCTGAGCCCTCGTCCGCCGTCGCTATTGGCCCTCAACGAACCGGAGACGAGTCTGCATCCAGACATTCTGGATGCGCTGGCACGCTTGATCGTCCGCGCCGCGAAAAACACCCAGCTCTGGATTACCACGCATTCACAGCCCTTGGCGGACTGCATCGAGAAACATTCCGGCGTGCCGCGCGTGCGCCTCTGCATGTCCGACGGTGAGACTCAAGTCGAAACGTCTCGCAAAAGCGCCTGAATACCAACTTCCCAAGTCATTCTGAGGGCATCGGAGCGCGAGAAGGTGGAAAACCTCATCTCGGCCAGCCGCGACCCTACCTGTGATTCTGTAGTTGCGCGACTTGCCCTGGCTCGAACGTAGTGCGAGATCGCGCGAGGTCAGCGAATGGACCCCCAATCTACTTCTTCACCCTAAGCGATGCGAAGGGCTTCTCCCCCTGAACACCTAATGCGGTGTGTCAGAAGTTGTATGAATAACAGCGCGGGACCTCAGGGGCTGAAGCCCCATAAGAATGCGGGCTTTATGTCGAAGCTAAAGCTCCGACCCCCTAAGAACCGAGCAAGGAACTTCTGACTCATGTTGGCTCTCACTACAGGGACTTAATTAGCCCCTTCCTTTGCGGTAAAGTACCTCAAACGCTTCTGCTACCCGTTCGGCATCAGCACGATCTTGCCGATCACGCCGCCGCTTCCCAGTAATTCGTGTGCGTGTCGCGCCTGACACAGAGGCAACCGTTGCGCGATCAGCGGCTTGATCTTCTTCTGCTGCAATAGGCCGAACAGTGTGAGCAGGTCGTGGCGGAACCAGGCCGGTTTCAGCCGCATCAGCCACTGGATACTGTAAGGCACCATGCTCTTGCGGCCCCGCAGAAACCAGTTCCGGAGGATGTATCTCCCCAAGGTCGCGGATTCGCGAATCGGGTGCCGCCCGCTCGGGGCGCCCGAAGCCATCCTTCCGCCGCGCAGCTTGGCTTGGAATCCGTAGACCACCACGCGGCCGCCTTCGCGGAGCGCTTCGCGCGAGCGCCAGAGATTGTCCCCACCGATGCCGTCGAAAACAGCATCCACGCCGTCGCCAGTGAGGCGGTGTATTTCCTGGACGAAGTCAGAATTCCGATAGTCGATGGGGGCAGCACCAAGCTCCTTAACTACCTCCGCGGCCCGCGTCGAACAGGTTCCGTACATTTCCAAGCCGGCGAGCCGCCCCAGTTGCAGAAGGGCAGTACCAACACCCCCTGAGGCGCCGTGAATCAACACGCGCTGCTTGGGCTTCACCTTCGCCGAACGGTGCAGCATCTGGTACGCCGTGATGTAGTTCAAGACGATCGCAACAGCTTCTGCGGGGTCCAAACCCGCAGGTACTGGAACGAACATGCGTTGCGGCAAACAAACCTATTGTGCGTAGCAGCCGCTGATCGGCAT
>JAWOLO010000589.1:0-5223 GCA_033853375.1 Terriglobia bacterium | reverse complement strand
ATTGTCGTCGTAGGAATACTGCACGTGGACCGGTTCGCAGGCCTTCTTCGTTCCGAAATAGCCGCCGACGGGAACGAGGTAATAGTCGTAAAGATGCCAGATCAGAGAGGGCCAGGAGTTGTTGAGCATCCACTGAATCACGCCTGTGGAAGTGTATTTGTTGCGCCCATACGCTTCGAACATGGCGCGCTCGCCGTCGTAGGTCATCGCTTGAGCTTTGCGCTCGTAGTCGTCGAGTGAGGTGGCTTCGCCGTAGCGGCGGCTCAGGCCATCGGTGAAAATGTTCACGTTGGTGAAGCGCTCGCCGCCCGCGTGATAGTTCCAGACGTCATCGATGGGCCAGAGGTGTTCCTTGGGAATAAACTTCTCGAGGGACTCGCGCGGGGGAATGGCCGGGCCGGGACTGGTTTCCGTGTTGTAACCGTAGGCGCCACCTGCTTGCGTGTCTTCAATCCAATAATCAGGGGGGACATATTCGTAGGGGCCGGTCATTTTGACACCGGATTCGCCCGTCACCGTCGTTTTCTGCGCGGAAGCGGAGGAAACGATGGGATTGGGCCACTCTAATTCTTTTTCTATTCCCAAATACATTTGCTCGACATCGGCAGGAGGAGGATTGTCGCTGCCATTCAGAAAAACAAAAACGCTGGGATGATTGCGCAGGCGCGTGATTTGATCCCGCAAAGAGGCGGCGGCCACGCGGTCTTGATCGCCGGTCCAATATCTCCAGCGCTCCCAGGCGTCGCAACAGGTCCAACCTGGCATGACCAGAATGCCGAGCTTGTCGGTCTTTTCGAAAAACTCGTCGCGGTCGAGGCGGCCTTCGAGGCGAATCGTGTTGAGGTGCATGTCGCGAACGTAAGCAAGATCGGCGTCGAGTTTTTCGGAAGACCAGCGGAAGAGAAGATCGGGAGCCCAGGCCGCACCGCGAATGAGGACTTTGCGGCCGTTGACCTTGAAGAGCCGATGCCCTCTTTCGGTGAGTTCCGACGTAACTTCGCGAATGCCGAAAGTGACGTCCGCCGTATTAGAAATTTCCTTACCGATTTCGAAGCGCAGTCTTGCGGTGTAGAGGTTCGGCGTGCCCATTGGATAAGGCCACCAAATTCTAGGATGCGCCAGTTTGAGCTTCGGGAATTGGTCGGGAGCAAATTTGACGATTTTGGATTCGCCGCCAGCGATTTCGACCGGCTGTTGCAAGTTAATTCCTTCCAATTCAGCGTGAAGCGCGCCTTTGATTGCGTCTTTAGAGGCGTTGCGAAGTTCCGCAGTGATGGTGAGTTCGGCAGATTTGTACTGCGCATCGAGTTTTGAAGAAACGAACGGATTTCTGACGGCAACGGGTCCGCTGGAAGTGAGGAACACTTCTTTCCAAATGCCCATGTTTTTGTCGGGCGGAGTGGGATTCCAGTCCACCCAGGTGATGCCAAGATCGTATTTGTCGGGCGCGAAGATTTCGAGGGCCAGCGTGTTCTTTGCATCGCGTTTCAGAAACTTGGTGATGTTGAATTCGTAAGCGCGATAGGTTCCGGCGACGTCATTGGTATCGGCGATCTTTTGACCGTTCACCCAGACGTTGGCGCGGTAATTGATCCCGAGAAAATTCAGCCAAACATTTCTTCCGGCTCCCGCGGGGGATGGGAACTCGGTGCGATACCACCAGGAACATTTAAAGGGACTGTCTTCGGGCATGTCCTCATTGGCGAACAGCGATTTTCTCGAGTGACTCATTCCCGGGAAGGAGTCTAGATTCATGGCGTAATTGGGGTCTGGATACGTTTTGTCCGTAACCAGCGCGCCGACCACGGTTGAAGGAATGTCGGCCTTGTGCCAGCCGGACGCGTCGAAACCCCCCAAGGAAATTTGATCGCCCGCAGCTTTCACTTCACAGGAAGATTGAATTTGCCAGTTTTTGTGCAGATAGGTTCGGTTCGTAGGGCCGTCAGCGGCGGCAGCGAAGTTCGTAACTGCAAAGCAAACGGCGGCAAAAAAATTTAACGAATATAAAATGCGCGTCGCTCGTCGCACAAGAGTTCTCCTGGGAACACAAAGTTGCACAGGCATGGTCCGGCACCCCGGCCGGACGAGCCTATGCCAGCATATTAAACCGATTCAATGGCGAGGGGTTTGATTTATTTTTCGAGGTAATGATTTCGTGTGCGTGTTGCCAGAAGTTGGGACAATGTAGGTGCGCGTACAAGAGGAAAACCGGAATAGTATGGGACTGCGTCAAATCAAGGCGCAAGCCAATACAGGCAGCGGCGTAAAGCCGCTGCTACATTGGGGCTGAGGACAAAACCAATGGCCTTCAAAACAGCCATCGCGAGGCGTGGGATTGCACCCTCATTTAGCGCAATCCCGCGCCGGTATTATCGGCCTAGGAGCATCCACTAAAGTCAATTCGCGCAGCAGTTGATGTGACTCCCGGCGTGACTTTGAGAGGCTGAGGCGGAGTACTCGAATTGTTGCTCGTCGTTTGCGACGAGGGCGAGCACATTGCCGTGTTGGACGTGGGATTGCTTGCATCCGCTTCGACGGTATAAAGAACATCTCCCGACGCGGGCGCAGTGAATGTAACCTTTCCGGCAGAGACCGAGCCAACGTTAGGATTGCTTGCGGGAACAACCAAAGCGTAGCTCCCGCAGAAGGCCCCTGAGGGGCTGCCCGTCGGACACGAAGTTGCCGAAGTTATCTGAACGCTGGAAGCCGACTTTGGAAAGAGCGGCACGGTGAAAGTGTGGCTTACGCTGGAAACCATCACGGATTGCAAAGCGCTGACCGTCGCGTCGATGCTCGCCCCGGTCGTACCGTTAATCGCGGTGATGGTTCCCTGAATCGTGCCAGGTCCGGAGGAAGCGCCCGTTGATGCAGGAGTCTCCGCAATGAGCGGGACGGCGCCGAGATTCATGCCTCCGGGGACGTTGAACACGACGGTGGCGTCATAAGCGGTCCCCGAAGAAGTGATCGCATCCACAACGACATCGAATACGGCTCCCGTAGGCAGGGGGCAGAATCCGAAATGTCCCGCTGAATCGGTCTGCTCTTGCATGGCAATGCGATCTGTGCCGGACTTGTCTGGCGCCTGGAGCGTGACCATCGCTCCGGCAACGGGCTGCATGGTGACACTATCGACGATTTGTCCGCTGATTCCGGTCATGTTCGGGCTAACGACACCCGCCGTGAGCACGGGCTTCAAACGGAAATCACCGTTGCCTTCGCGGATAAGAGAAGCACAGGTGTTGAAGTCAACGTTCAAATCCACCGACTGACCTGCAGCCACGTGGATCGGCCCTCCCATGATTTGCCCGGGAGGAATCTTCAGCCCGGTGGTGGCCTCGCTGCTCAAATCCAGCATGTGGCAATGAGAAGGAACACACATATTGCTGCCACTATCCACGACGCAATTAAAAACGTTGCCGAGCGAAGCGCAGGCGTTGCTCGCCGGCGCCATGCTCGTGGCAGCGTTCGCCAGAAGAATCAAACGGATTTGCTGATAATCGCCGGCAGGCAACGAAGCCGATCCCAGTTGCTGGAGCAAGCACTGTCCATTGGCCGGCAAATGCAAGAGATCCACTTGCATCGGAGCGGAATTGAGTTGTGGAGCGAGTTCCTGCCAACCGAGAGAATTGGAATCGGCCGTGGAACTGATATGAGCTTGGACCGAGCGGATGGTGATCCACACGCTCGAGAAACTTCCCGGCGACACAGCCGCTGCGCCTGCCGAGGCAGCGCAAGATGGTGGATCGCTGAGGGAAAGATTCACCACTCCCATTGAAGGACTTGGTGGCGTGCGCATTTCCCCGCTACAACTGATGATGATTAAAGCGACTGCGATAATTGATGAACTAAGGAGCAATGAAACAGGATGGCCTTTCAGCCAGTGCAGGACATGGGCGATCACAAGAGCCTCCAGGCTTGAGCGATGAAGTTGTGTTTTTAGTTGGCGGTCCGGTGAGGGACGGAATGCTAAGAACGGGACGACTTGGCGCAAGGACTACGCGAAGTCAGTACTGAGACTCATAGAGCCTCTAACTCGCATGCATTCAACTGGACAGCCTTTCCCCTACTGTCAGAAGCAATTTGCTATCCGGAAGGCGAGTACTCTAAATTGCAGACGCGCTTTGTCTTAGAGTTTCTGGTCCAAGAAGAGTAAGTCCTAGGTTGGGTCAAAACTACGATGAAGCATGTAAATTTTTGCTGTGGGGGAGAGACGCTCCAAGAAACCCTAGTTCGGTCGGAATCAAGAACGATAGACGAGCGATTGAGAGGGCGAAAAAAGATGGTCCCGGAGGAGGGGGTCGAACCCACACGGTACTAAGTACCACTGGATTTTGAGTCCAGCGCGTCTGCCAGTTCCGCCACTCCGGGTGGACAATCAAAAATAGCATGGCCGCTTGCGGCACTCAAGAAAACACTGGCATAGCAAAACACGCAGGTTGCATGCTCAAGTCACTGCGAACCTTCCCTTGCATCACCTGCAACCGTGACTCTTGACTCGCGCACTGCCACCGTCCTGATGCTATGCTGCGTGTCCGATGAAGACGCTTAATGAACCTTTTACAAAACTTTCGATGCGCCGGCGGTATGAAGTGTGGTTCTTGCGACTGGGTCTTGCAGATGGTGCCGGCGCTTGGTGGTTCCGCTATTTGTTGACTAGCCCCGGCCGCAATGGATGTGGCAGCGATTCGCGCCAACAACCGGTGCAGATCTGGGCCACGTGGTTTCCACGCGTGGGAAAACCGCAGACGTGGATCCAAGGATTTTCGCTGCGCGATTTTAAGCTGAGCCCGCGTGGCACCAGTCCGCTGCTTTTCGGGGCGGGCGAGAATCGCATCAGCGAGAAGGAATGCAGCGGGCGGCTGGAAGTCGATGGCCATCGGATTTGCTGGGACTTGCGGTATCGCTCGACATTTCGCGTCGAGTTAAGCAGCAAGGGATGGATTGGATTTTCGCGGACGCCGCATTCAGACGCGATTTTTTCAGGCGAGATTACTCTTGATGGGCGGGCTTTTCGGGGCGAGCCGCTGGCGTACGGGATGCAGGGCCATAATTGCGGATACCGCCATCGCAAGGTCTGGACTTGGACGCACTTGCATTTTCTCCGTTCGGACAGCTCCTCCTCCACTTTTGAAGCGCTAGCCTACGAGATGCCTCTGGGGCTCATGTTCTGGAGAGCCGCGCTGTGGCACGAAGGACGCGAATATCTTTTCCACAGGGTGCGCG
>JAWOLO010000588.1:0-4255 GCA_033853375.1 Terriglobia bacterium | reverse complement strand
CTACCGCAGGCAGGCTGCGCCCCTACAAAGGCAAGGGCGAGAGCCGGGCCCCCGCCAATTGGCGATTCATCCCGCGAAAACCAGGGGACGGCGAAGACAGTGTTCGACAGCGCACAGGCAGGAATGCATGTGCCACGAAAAACAAATGCTACCAGGCGCGTTCGTATTGGACGGGGGGCTTGATTTTTTCGCCTAAGACCTGAGCGGCGCGCCGAGGCCAGTAGGGGTCGCGCAGAAGTTCGCGCGCCATGATGATTAAGTCTGCCTGGCCCGCTTTCAAAATCGCGTCGGCTTGTCCCGGTTCGGTGATCATGCCGACCGCGCCGGTGGCAATTTCTGCCTTCTTGCGAATTTCTTCGGCGAATTTCACCTGGTAACCCGGCCCAACGGGAATCTGCACTCCGGGTACAACGCCGCCGCTGGACACATCGATGAGATCCACGCCGAGCGGCTTCAATCGCTTGCCGAGCTCGATGGTTTGCTCCAGATCCCACCCGCCTGCTTTCCAATCGGTCGCGGAAACGCGAACGAACAGAGGCAATCTTGCGGGCCAAACCTCGCGGACCGCCTCCGCCACCTGGAGGACGGCACGGATGCGATTCTCGAAGCTGCCGCCAAATTCGTCTTGCCGAAAATTGCTGAGCGGAGAAAGGAACTCATGCAGCAGGTAGCCATGAGCGGCGTGAATTTCCAGGACTTCAAATTCCGCCGCGAACGCGCGCTCCGCTGCCTTTCGAAAAGCGTCCACGATTTCGCGGACTTCCGCGACCGTGAGCGCACGCGGCATGGGGTAATCCTTGTCAAAAGGCTCTGCGCTCGGAGCAACGGGTTCCCATCCTCCCTGTTCCGGCGAAACTTTCTTGCCACCGAGCCAGGGAGGCGCCGTGCTTCCCTTGCGTCCGGAATGCGCAAGCTGCATGCCGGCAACGGCTCCTTGTTTGCGGACAAAATCCACGATGGGCCGCCACGAGTCCACATGCGAAGCGAGATACATGCCCGTGTCGGCGGGAGAGATGCGGCCGCGGGCTTCCACCGCGGTTGCTTCCGTGAAAACCAGAGCCGCGCCGCCCACCGCGCGGCTTCCAAGATGCACGAGATGCCACGGCTGCGGATGACCATCCACAGCGGAGTATTCGCACATCGGCGAAACGACAATCCTGTTTTTTAGTCCGATTTCCCGCAATCGAAACGGAGTGAATAAAGTGGCCATTCGAAAACCTCTCGATCTTTAAGTTGGCTGTGCATTGGGAGGAAGCGAAGAGAGATTCCTCGTCGCTTCGCTCGCCTGCGGCGAGCTGCGCTCCTCGGAATGACAGCATGTGGTGGTTGGGGTGCCCGCGTTAGCCGAACCGAGCTCGACGAAGATAAAGCGGCGTCAATCCGCTGCACTCCAAATGCACCGTCAACGTTACGTACGACCTCCAAACAGCGCGGTGCCCACGCGCACTTCCGTTGCGCCCTCTTCGATGGCCGCTTCGAAGTCGTGCGACATCCCCATGGATAAAACGGGCAGGAAAAACCCAAGCTTTGTCTGCAGGTCGTCGCGCAGCTCGCGCAAACGGCGGAAATAAGGCCGCACCTGTTCCGGCTCCAGCAAATAAGGTGGAATGCACATGAGGCCCGCGAGTTCCAAATGTGGCAGCCCTGCTACTTTTTCCGCCAACTCGGGAAGCGCGGCGACTTCCACGCCGCTCTTCGTTTCCTCCTTCGCGAGCCGCACTTCGATCAGTACGCGCAGTTTCTGTGCGAATGTGCCTTCTGCCCTTGCCCGGTCCAGTTTTTTCGCGATGGCGAAATCGTCCACAGAATCGACGGTGTGAAACAGTTTGGCTGCTTTCGCAGCCTTGTTGCTTTGCAAATGGCCGATCAAGTGCCACGTCGCGGACAGATTGTTCGTGCCCACGCGTTTCACTTCCCACTCCTGCACACGATTCTCGCCAAAGTGCCGTACGCCCGCCTGAAAAGCTTCCTGGATGGCGATCGCCGGATGCGTTTTCGAGGCGCCGATGAGCGTGATCTCTTCGGGGCGGCGCCCGGCGCGCGCCGCGGCAGCGGCAATTCTTTCCTGGATTCGAAGCAAGTTTTCGCGAATGGTCATAGTTTGCAGTTGACAGTTTACAGTTGACAGTCAGAAAGAGAAAAGCGTGCCTGCGGCAGGCAGGCGAGTGGCGTTGCACACTGGACTGTTGCCCGTCCCCTCGCGCTGAGTAGAGTCGCGATCATGCCAGGATTCCTTGTCGCTTCGCTCCTCGGAATGACAAGTCAAAAGCCTTCGGCAATCACGGGAGCCGCCCGCAACAAGCCCGCGTCGCATTGCAGCGCGGCCTCTCTCCAGTTAGACTGGCCTCGGCTAGCGCTGAATCGCCGGTCGCCTCGAAACAGGAGAGACCGCAGGGCTCGTAGACTCGCTCTGCGCTACAGCATAAGAGTATGGCCGCTCGTGGAAAATTAATCGCTATCGAAGGAATCGACGGCAGCGGCAAGCGCACGCAAGTGGAGCTTTTGAGCAACGCTCTGCGCGCGCAGGGCCATTCCGTGTATTCGACGGGCTTTCCGCAATACGATTCCTGGTTTGGCAAAATGGTCGGGCAATTTCTGAACGGCGAACTCGGTCCGCTCGAAAGCGTCGATCCGCACTTTACAGCTCTGCTTTATGCGGGCGACCGCTTCGAAGCCAAGCCCAAACTGGAAGCGGCGCTGAACAACGGCCAAATTGTTCTTGCGGACCGCTACATCGCTTCGAATCTGGCCCATCAAGCCGCGCGCGTTGCCCCCGAAAAACGCGCAGCTTTCGTGGAATGGATCGAGCATCTCGAATACAGAATTTATGGGCTTCCGAGAGAGGACCTCGTCCTCTATCTGCGCGTGCCGCCGGTGGAAGCACAAAAACTCGTGGCGCTTAAGTCAGCACGAAGTTATACGTCCGCGCAAAAAGATTTGCAGGAGGCGAGCCTGCGGCATCTCGAAGACGCGGCGCAGATGTACGATTCGCTTTCGAAACGGCCCAATTGGAATACGATCGAATGTTTTGATGCGAAGCGGAAACAGATGCGCACGCCGGAGGACATCGGCAAGGAGGTTGCTGCCGCTGTCTTGCCGCGGCTCTTGCAAGTAGCGATGAAAGGTAGCCGTTAAACAGTGGGCTTTCCCGAATTTCTTGGTAACGAGCGCATCGTCGCGGCGCTGCGCGGGGCGTTGCGCAGTGGGCGTGTTCCCCACGCCTTGCTCTTCACCGGCCCGCGCGGCGTGGGCAAATTCACGCTGGCGCGCATGTTCGCGCAAGCCGCGAATTGCGAGCGCATGACGGACGACTTCTGCGGCGAGTGCGCGACTTGCCAGCGCATTTTCCTGCTCGCTGACCCGCAGAAACTCATTGAACAAGGCTTAGTGGAGCGTGGCGAGAACGCCGATGCCGCGACGGTGGAGCGCGTTCCGCTGATTCTTCAGTCGCATCCAGATGTTTGGGCGCTGGTGCCCGATCCCGTGCGGCTGAAAAATCCCGTGGCGCGTCCGATGCTGCGCATCGGCCAGCTGCGCGCCGTGCAGCGCGCCGCGTATTTTCAGCCGATGGGGCGGCGCCGCGTGTTCATCCTGGACGGCGCGGAAACGATGCGCTGGGACGTGGCCAACGTTTTCCTGAAAATTCTAGAGGAGCCGCCGGGTTCGGCGACGCTTATCCTTACAGCGCCATCACCCTACGCGCTCTTGCCGACGATAGTTTCGCGATGCCTGCAGTTCCACTTCGCGCCGCTGCCGCAAGCCGCCGTTGAAAAAATTCTCAAAGAAAAAACGGCCCGCAAACCCGCGGAGGTCAAGCTCGCAGCACAACTCGCGGAAGGCAGCCCGGGCCTGGCCATCGAAATGGATGTCGCGGCAGCTGCACAAGGCCGGAAGAACGCGCTGCGCATCCTCGAGCGTGCGGCGCGCGGCCAAGGCTTCGCCCAACTGTTTGCGGACACGTCGGCTCTCTCCAAGGACCGCGAATCTTCTTTTGAAGACCAGATTAGGGTCTTTTACGGATTGCTCACCGATCTGCTCGAACTCACGTCCAAAATAAAGGAGCCCGTCCTCCGCAACGCCAACCTTGCCAAAGAGCTGGAATCGCTGAGCAAATCCGTGGATTCCGCTTGGGTACTTCGCGCGATCGCCAGTTTTGACGAGCTTTACGCCGGTGCGCGCCGCAATTTGAACCGCCAACTCGGCCTCGACGCGCTCGCAGCTTCGCTTGCGCAGGGGCCCGCGGGCGGCTCGGAGC
>JAWOLO010000587.1:0-6003 GCA_033853375.1 Terriglobia bacterium | reverse complement strand
ATCTCCAAACCAAATCGCTCCATCTTACGATTGGGCGAGGCTGCCTGAACGTACAGATCGTAAAGTGAGGGCGCATCGGCATAGGGATTGGGCCTGCGCTCCAAGCGTACAGGTTCAAAATCGTCTGGAGGCGTATGCATCCTAGGGCGTTGCGGCCGTGGCGCTGATAAGGCCGGCGAGTCGGCAGGCGGAGGAACAACGTCAGCGGAGGCCCCGGCTCTTAACGTTGGGGCTGCGGCGACGCTTGTTTGACGAATGGAGGCCTGTGTCAACTCCACGCCGACCTCAGAAGGGGCTGCTAATACATCGGGGCGTGCATTGTCGAGACCACTGTCCACCGCAGTCGGCTGCGGCGACGCAGAGTGGGGTTGAACAGGAGTTCCCGGAGCAACATTGATCACGGTTTGCGAAGGAACACTGGTACGGTCGGCGGCACGTTCCACCTGCGTGGCGCGTTCCCGCATCGCGAGGTTGTGCTCCGTGGCCATCTCGGAATCTGGATTGATCTTCGGAAGGAGATAGCCATAGCGGCGAAGCAGTTGCGTCGCGAGGACTCGTGTGCGGAGATCTTGACGGAGCCGCTCGTTGAGGGCACCCTCTGTCAGATCCTGCTCTTCCAGGATTTGGCCGCTATTTCCGGCATCCTCGGCAAGCATCCTCTTGAATTCCACCATCAACCCAGAATCTTTATTGAGGACTTCCAAGATCTGGTCCGCGGTAGCAGCCACACGATCGAGATTGTCCGTGATGATGTTCGCCGCGGGCCGCGGGGACACGGTTGGCTGTTGCTGCGGGGACGGAGTGGCGACACTTTGTTGTTGCCGCGGAGCAGCCGCGGCTACGAGCGATAGGGTGTGGGCGCACGCTAAGAGTGCCAGAAGAACTTTCTTCCGAAATGTCACGATTTCCCCCGTTGCACCGATGTTTGCTTGCCGCGCATCACGAGAACCCGCCTTTGCCCGCCGCCATGCTTCGCGCGGCGATGAGCATGCTCTTTTCCGAGGGCTCGATGTTTTTCGATTGAATTTGCAACGAGGCCCAATAGCAGATGCTTCGATTCTTTGTGGAAGAAACGGCAATGATGCGCAGCTCTGGATGAGCATTGAGAACCGAATCGCAAATGGCGGGGCGATGATCCGAGTCCTCCAGAGTGATCACCAGCAGGTTTGGCGAGGCTTGATTAACACGATTGCGGATCTCTGCCTCATCGGAAACCTCTCCAACAATCTCAACATCTGGTTGATCCGCGAACACTGCAAGAACCGCCTCTCGCATCAGCTTGGGGTGGTTGGCCACGAGAACACGGATCGACTTGTTCATGGCTGGCTCCTGCACGCGCAACTATCATCCCTGTGCGCCAAATACGAGAAGACTCAAAAGAGGGCTGTCGAAGTACTGGAAAAGTACTCACACGAGTACTTATCCGGTTGCACTGATTTCTCTAGCGTGCGGTTCGCGCACTAGATTTGTGGACGAGACTTTTGTTCAGCGGGATAGGGCTTTGATTTCGGTGTGTGGCGACTCGGGGCTTTCAACTGGAAGGATGAATGGCAGCGGGAGCGAGGTCATCCGACTATGTAGGCGTCTTTAATCCGGCGGCACCTGACAAGTTCGAATGGTTGGACGCAAGCCGCCGAGGATAACTGCTTGGCCACAAGCCCAAGGGGATGCTATAGCGGTTGACCCACCAACACGCGTATGTATATAGACTCAAGAAACGCCCAGCCTTCTTCGGTGCACTTTACGAATGGAACGACACCACGCAGGGACAGCGTCTTCGGCGTGGTCCACCGTTTCTGACGTCAGGTAGCAGCTTTCATGCGGGGTTATTTCCATGGAATCCTTGAGTGACTTTATATCGCAACATATACCTTGGTTCTGGGGTGTTCTGGCGTGGTCTCTCGCAATTACCGGACTGATCGCGATTGCCGCAATTCCTGCCTATTTCCTCTTTTATCCGATAACCACAAATGTGCGGCGAGGAGTTGCGTCCTACCTTTCTCGTTTAGTCTCCAGGCAGTCGGCGGCGCGCGAACGCCGGCGGCGTGCAGTTGAAGCGCTGATTGAGGACTTCAAGGAGAATGCGGGGATCACTTACGTGTCCGAACGCCTTACGCGCCTTGAGGCAGCGCTCGTCTCGTTTTCCAAAGTCGCTAAGAAGTTAAAACCGCGGCTCGCTCGAGTTTCCGATCTTCAGCGTGCTTTTGAACGAATCAGCAATAAGCTGACGGATTCTGCGATGAAGGCATCTCCTGCTTTGCCGAACCTGCCAACGGCGGATCAACTACCTGGACTGCATGGAAGTCTCCGAACTGCAAAGGCCCGTTTGTTGGTTTCGAGCCTAATTCTGATCGCGTTGATCTCCGTCAATACTGGAATGCTGGGGCAGATTCTGCGCGATTTGGGATTCATCCCGCATGACCTTACCTATTTTAGTATTCCGTTGTATCTCGTCTTCGCCTTCATGCTTACGCTTGTCGAGGCTGGCCTGGGTTATGTGCACACCGCTGGCCGGCCGACGCCGGACGAGGCTTCACGTTTTGCGCTTTGGCCGCCCATTGCTTCCTGTTTCGCTGTAGTGATGGCCTGCGTGGAAGGCTTCTTTTATTCTCAGGTTGCTCCTAGCAAGAACTCCCTCGTTGACTTGCCGATTGGGCAACAAATCAAGCAGGGAACATTATTCTTCCTTTGGGGCGCGACTCTTGTGCTTGTGCTTTTCGGCTTGGGAGCAATCTGGTCGGCGTCCCTGGAGCGAATCGCGAAGTCTGCGGATCACTTACCCGCGCTCGTACGACGCTTGTCTCGGTCTCGCGAAAAATTCGATGCGGCCTGCGCAGGTGCAGGAAGAGGTGCAGGCCGGCTGAGAGAGGAAGTTGAGGCTATCCGGCGAGAGCTCCAAGCCGCAGGCCAAGAGACAACGTCGCTGGTCGCTTCGGTGGGGGAACTGAAAGAGGGGGCGTCCTCAACGAATCTTGAGGATGCCATGGCACCCAGACAGCTAACGACGGCCGAAGCCCATCACTTTGTGTCCTTGGCTGGGATGTGGTTCATATTGACTTTCCTTAGTCTGTTCATCGTCATAGCGAGCGGACTTTATGCGTTCTTTCCCTACGTTGGAATAAGGGCGGCGTGGCTCGTTTCCATTGGCTTGGCTGCCTGCTTTTTGATCTTGGGATTGTTGCTGCCGCGGGGGGAACTGCTTCTCGATGGAACACGAAATCGGCGGCTCATTATTTCGGGGGCGGTCTGGAGGCGAAAACCGGCCATCATATTAGCCGTGATTGTTCTCACCGCATTTGGCATATTCCTTTGGCGGGTTGGCGTGACTCGCTACCAGGCTGCATTCTGCATTCTCATGCTTATCCTTTGCGGTGTGCTGAGCGCCGCCGCGAGTCAGGCAAGTGCGACGGGCAAGGGCCTGCGCATCTGGTTTCGTCAATGGGGCGGCGTGCTATTCGCAATGGTTGAGGAAGTCTTACGAACAAGTGTAAGGATCTTTCTTGCGGTCATATTCTGTTTGGAGGTCGTGGCTCTTACGCTGGCCGCACCGGCATTCCTCGTGCGCGGCCGCGATGTGCCGTCACTGCATACAGTGGAAGAAAACAAGCGTCAGGCGTTTTCTGTCCTTAGTGCATCTTG
Source organism: Terriglobia bacterium (assembly GCA_033853375.1). Taxonomy (GTDB): domain Bacteria; phylum Acidobacteriota; class Terriglobia; order Acidiferrales; family UBA7541; genus Acidiferrum. The sequence continues at coordinate 2,364 of JAWOLO010000587.1, read as the reverse complement.
ATTCGTTCCATGGATTCATGTTTTTCGCCACGTCCAAATCGCGCATTGTTCTGTCACTCGTGATCGCAGTCGCTTTGGGAGGATGTTCAGTCGACAAATCGCGATCCGCCGGCACCTCCGTCGTTGTGCTTGTGGACTTCAGCAAAAGCTTTGCGCCTCTGGTCAATGATGAGCGTGCGCTTGAAGAACTCGCGGCAGCAACCTCAGAACTCGCACAACGGGAATGGAAGCCTCCAGTACAAATTCTGTGGTCGCGTATTCAGACCGCCAGTTTGATTTCAGGTCCGCTGTGTGGTCCTTTCCAATTCCAGCAATCCCTTATTAAACGCGACAACGATGACTCCGCTCAAGTGGCGGACAAATTGCAAGCCTGTGCGAAAACCGTAGTGCAGGCTTCGACGGTTGGTCCCGAGCGGTCGGCATATACCGATATCTCAGGAGCTGTGGCGTTGGCAGCAGACCAGGGGCAAAGCCTTCTCGGTCCGAAGTACATAGTCATCGTCTCTGACTTCATGGAGGATTTGCCTCCAGGTAAGCGGCCAATCCGATTACAACTGAACGGTGAACGAGTTCTTTTGCTGCACCGCCTGGGAACGGAGAAGACGCCGCTAACGCTGTCTGACCATCTTGCCCGAATTCAGCGTTGGAGCGAAGCGCTGCGAGTAGCAGGAGCGGCATCGGTGGTGGCTCTTCCGTTAAGCTCTGTCACGGAGCAACGTATCGTGCGCGCGCTGGGAAGGGGAACAAAAGAAGGCACTGACGTGGTAGTGCTCCAAAACCTGCCTGACACAGCTCAACCGGAGACGCTCAAGACCGTTGCCGACACGTTGAACAAGGCTGCGCGCGATTGGCAGCCCCCAGTCACAGTGACTTGGGCCGACGTGCGGGACGAATCTGCCATTCCGTTTCAAATGCCTCCGCTGGAATTTACTCCACGGTTGGTCAAGGCCGCGGACTCCCCGGCTCAGGATTTTTCGACGCTATTGAATGAACGGGCTGAGCGTATGCAGCGATTCTCGCCAGGAGCCAGGGTCGGAGACGTGCTAGGCTCGTTGAGCTTTTTTTCTTCGGCTGGCGTGCTCGATGCGGGCCACGTCCTCCTGATTGTCTCCAGTTTCCCCAATTTGCCCAAAGACCGCCGAGACTTGCCCTTGAACCTCAAAGGCGTAACGGTCGCGATGCTGCCTGCCCCCAATCGCGCGGACGCTTCGGACGAAGGCGCTTACTTGGCGCGAGTCGCTCAGTGGGAGACATGGCTTAAACAACAGCACGCAAACGTTTGTCGTATCCCCTTCAATGGCCTAACCACGGATTCCCTGATGGAATGCCTACATGGGTCTTAGTCCGACCTCGAACGCGATCGCACGTCTTAGCCCGTCCGAGAAGCGTGGCGTCCGGTCGGACACGAGTCGCTACATTACTAGGGCTCTTGCGTGATGCCGATCCGTTTCCGGCTGAGGGCTGGGGCCACCTTGTTTCCCAAGCTTTGTGTCGTCGTTTCTTACCTGATGCAGACAGCCTGTGACCGCCGCCTGATGTTTCCCTCACCCGCGGTCGCGCAAAGCTAACAGTGGTTTGCCATGAAATAGGTTAGGGAACTCCGACTTCTGGACGGACACGACGGTGTGGAAGAGAGGGATCTACGAGAGATTGTAAGAAATCTCTTTCGGTTCCGCATCGCCCAGCGACTTGCATAAGCAAATCCTGGAACGCTAGGACGGAATAGAATCAGCCCAATTTTTCAGCGACCGAGTCCAGAACGTCCCGGCCAGTCTTGAAGGCGCTTGCAACTTTCTTTTCACCCGAATCCACTACTTCATACAACTGATCGATTGACCGCCGCCCATAGCGCCTAAGGCGTTTCTCTCCCTCCTCAGCCACGTCCCTGGCCCACTTGCGTGTTTCTTCGCCAGACTTCGGGGCAAAGAGAAGTCCCAACCCTAGACCCAGACCCAAACCTGAGACAAAAAACAACGTTGCACGTCCTGAGCTGTTCATACACGCCTCCTCTTCATTTTTATGCTTTATTTTTGTATGGCCCGCGCGCTCGTTCTGTGACCTACATCACGGTATACGCGGGCGCGACACATGACTTGCGACCGTGTCACAAAATAGGTAGATTTCGACATGAGTACTAGTGCTGCCAGCGGTCCATGGTGTCCATGTCGCTCCTAAGATGAAAGCGGGGGCTAGGGAAACAAGCGATCCCATTACCTGTTGGTGGTGCTGCTAACGTCCTGGATCCCTGGAAACGTAAGGAGAAACCCCTGCCTGTCAGCAAAGAATTCACCGTGTTAATGGAGGATCGGCCTAGCATGCTCGGAAGAGTCTGCCGGGCGCTCGCGGAGCGCGGGGTGAACATTC
>JAWOLO010000586.1:0-3806 GCA_033853375.1 Terriglobia bacterium | reverse complement strand
GCTTGACACTCGCATAGGCGGCAAATCCAGTACAAAGCAAAGGAGGCATTCACTGTTCAGCCCCGGGGTGTAGGGGCGAACTCGCTCAGTGAATGCCTCCTGCAGGGCAGCTTCCGGCAGCCCTGTTTGGGTCAAAAACGTCAGAACGTGATGTTCGCGCGCAGCTCCACCACACGTGGGCCGTTAAAGTTACTAGGGCCGGAATGCCCGAAACTGGGCGAGCTAATTCGGGCAGTAGGATTGGCGAAGTTAGGATGGTTGAATACGTTCAAGAATTCACCTTGCAAGCTGAACTTGAATCGCTCTCCAAAAGGAATGACCTTAGAGAGAGAGAGGTCGTCATTCCAAAGATGAGGGCCATACAACCAGATCTGAGATCCAAACGCGCCGGGAGTCGTGCTCTCGCAAACGGCAGCCAGGTGGCTATTGCAAGCCGCAGTAGGGCTCGCCAGCAACCTTGGGTTAATGTCCATGACGTAGCCGCATGCCGAAGCGCAGTTCGGGCTGCGCACACCTAGGGCACTCTGCAATTGTGCGGCGGTCACGCCGTTCAGCGAAAAACCGCCCAGGCTGTCCTCGTTAAATGTCCTGTAAGCGCCCGTCAAGCTGAATGGGAATCCGGTCTGATAGGTAAGGATAGTTCCCAGCGTCCACCCACCGACCACTTTATCTACCACTCCCTTGCGATTTAGCAGGGCCTTTCCATTTCCAAACGGGAGATCGAACGTCCCGCTACCGTGAACCACGTGCCGCAAGTCGAAGAGCGTAGGTGCGTAACTTTGTCTTAGGTCGCGCATCGTAAAGACATTCACAGAGCCGGTCCAGCTTCCGTCTGGCTGAATGCCCAGAGTATGACTCCATGTGTAATTCACATCGAATTGCATCCCATGCCACTGTTTCTGGCGGAAATCTACTTGCAGCGCGTGATAGTCGCCGTATCCGACGGCGCTCAGATAGGATGCTTGTGCCGCGGTATCGCCGAAGAAGAAGTACCCCCAGCCGTCAGCGTAAGGGTTAGCCTGGAAGAAATTGACGGGGTAGGAGCCGGGACTGGTGTATCCATACACCGAGTTGCAAGGTGAAAGCGAAGAACCCACCAGATTGCAAATGTACGGGACCGTACCAAATGGGTTCGCCAGTTGGAAAGCCAAATCGCCCGCTGCACCGCGCTTCAAATCAGTAATGAAAGAGCCGTTCGTGTAATCCCCGAACGTCCCTGGTCCGCCGGACTCCGTTTGGAACGCAGCATCAAAGATTGGCAACGCCACCTGTCCTGGGAGCCCCTGGTCTCCAAAGCTTGGTTTTGACGCGCAACTCGGTGTCGCCAAGCAAATATTCAGGTTCGACTTGGCATTCTGGAATTCCTTCAGGAATCCATTCTCGAAGATATTCACTTCGTTCGTGTTGAGGCCGATCCATTGATGAAGGCTTCGATGGCCAAGGTACCGCAATTCAAGAACATTGCTCCGTCCAAGCTGCCGCTGGATGCCTAGGTTCCACTCTTGAACATACGGCTGTTTGATGTGAGGATCCATTCCAGCGCCGGAGAAGTAGTAGTTCCAGGTGAATAATGACTGCGGCAGGCTCGTGGCATACGCTGGGGGAGCCACAGCATAAGAAACGCCAGCATTACTGAGGGCGGTGCTTAGCCCCTGATCGTCAACCTGGCCGGGCAGATTCAGACTGCCAGGAGTGAAAGTGCCCTGCCCACCGCCGGTTGCCGGCTGAAGCGAAAAGCTCTGGAAGAAAGCCAATCCGTGATTCGAGGCACTGTTCCAAAAATACTGGTAGGGTTCGGTGAAGCGTTTGATGTCAAAGCCTGCGCGGATCACAGTGTTGCTGCCACTGAATAATTTGCCCAGCAAGCCTTCGGAATAGTTGGGGTTCCAAGCCAAACCGATCCCCGGCTGAGGGCTTACGTTCCAGCCGTTGTACTGGTGACTGCTTGCCACGTATGCGGGGTTTAGATTGGTGGATAGAGTGCCTGGGCTAAAAGACTGGCCAGTTACAGATGGCCCGTAAATCTGGGTCGCGGAGGCTCCATGGTACGCCGCCGTCATATCGTGATTATCGCCGGTAAAATCCCATCGCAAGCCATAATTGAATGTGAGGCGAGGTGTGATTTTGTAGGAATCTTGCGCGTAGATGCCCCAACCCTTGGATAGCTCATCGAGGTTATACGCGGATCCAGGCTTAGTTGCATATTGGCCTGTCTTCTGGCTATAAGGGAACCCGCTACCTGTTGGGCCAATTCCAGAGATTCTGCCAATCAATGTTGCGTATAAATTCTCAGCATCCGCAGTGTCTTGGGTATCGCCGGGAAACGCATTCTCGAACGGCTGGAACGCAGGATCGCCGTTCACGATACCCAGGCTGACGCTGGGAATGCCGTCGGGTGGATTCCAGTAGTGGTCCTGCTCCCGATAAAAGCTAAAGCCGAAAGCTATGGAGTGCCCTCCGTGCATCCAGGTCGCGTTATCCGACGCGTTGATGACCGGGTAGAAGGTTGTCACCGGGAGATTGAAGGTTTCGCCTGAGCTTGCAATGGCCCAATTGACCTGCGGAATCGTATCCCAAGCTGGGTTTCCGCCGAACGCATACCAGAATGCGTTGTAATAGTAGCCCCCACGGAACTGATTAACCAATGTCGGCGTAACCGACCAATTCACACCGAGAGAGCCGATGTAATTGTTCGATTTAAAGGACGCAGCTTGATTCGCAAAGTCTGAGCCGGGAAAGAAGGCTGCGCTGGCGTTCGGTTGCTTCACTTTCGTTTCTTCGAACGAAAAATCGACACGGACCTTTTGCGAAAGGTTGTAGTCCACGCGAAATGCCGGATAATATCGAGTTGTTGGCGACTGCACCAGCCAATTGAGTGTTTGCGTATTTGGGTCCCCCGAAGCGGAAAGCGTGGCTCCTCCACTGGTTATCGCTTTATTGATTAGAGCTTGCTGGGTGTTAAACGCCTGACAAATGGCGGGCGTCGTCGAGCAGTCAGGTAACCCGTTCGGCTTGGCAACTTGAGTAAAGAGATTGACCTGGGTACCATCCTGCTCGGTAAGAATCCCTTGCTGCGCCAACGGTGTCAGCACGGTATTGCTGGTGGGGAACCCGCCCGGTTGCTTGGCCATCGCAAACGAGGCGAAGAAGAAGAGCTTATCCCTGATAATGTGGCCGCCCGCACTGCCACCAAACTCATTGAGGATAATCGGAGTCTTGGGCTGGCCAACCGCATTATTGAGCCAACTATTGGCGTTTAATGCCGTATTCCGAAAGTCTTCGAAAATTCGCCCGTGGAGGTCATTGCTGCCACGCCGCGTGACGAAATTAACCTGCATGGCTGCCAACCCCATGCCCTGACTTAATTCCGTCTGTGCCGATTGGACAGTCATCTCCTGAATGTCTTCCAGGCGCGCTTCTAGTGTGGGCGAAACGTTGCCCGCAAACTTCATGCGGCTTGTCGACGAAGCGATCCCGTCAATTGTGTTGGCCTGCGCGATAACAGGGAGACCATTCCACGTCCCGAAGCCTCCTGTGCCGCTGTAGCCAGGGGAGAGTTGGGCCAAAGCGCTGACGTCCCTTCCCTGCAAAGGGAGATCTTCAATTTGCTTCATGTCGATCGTTGTCGCAATGGCGTTCGAAGTTGTCTCCACCAGCGGTATAGCGCCGGCTTCCACCACCACGGTCTCCGTTGCTGCTCCCACCTTCAGGGTTACCTTGACGTCGGTTACACGACCACCTTGGACAACGACGGAGCTCAGGAGTTCATTCTGGAATCCCGTCTTTGAGACGGTGAGCTTGTAGGT
>JAWOLO010000585.1:0-7182 GCA_033853375.1 Terriglobia bacterium | reverse complement strand
ACGGGCATCCAGATCGGCCCTCGCCAGTTGGAATTGCCTCCAAACATCCCGGTATCGGATTCTGCGGGCAGGTACGACACTCGATACGCTTGGTCACCCAAGCGAAAAACATAAGGATTCTCGGCATGGTAACGCGATAGAGCACGAATTCCGTAAGGGCTTAGAAATTCGTTCTCATCCAGCATCTTCGAGAGAACTCTACGGAGTTTGTCCTCGTTCAAGATAGAGGCCAGTCTGCGACCAGCGCACCCAATTTGAGCAGGATCGTGGATGAAAGCAGTGAGTTCGGGCCGAGCCACAAGAAACCTTCTCAATTCATCATCCAACTGCGGGTACTTTCGGGTGAGTTTCCCCTCAAACACGGTAACCGCACACAACGGAAGCAGCCCCACCATGGAACGTACTTTCAGGCGCTTAGCAGTGCCGTCGGGCAGTCGCAAGACATCATAGAAAAAACCATCCTCTTCATCCCACATCCCCACGTCCCCGCCCTCGTGGGCCAACGCAGCCGCGATCCATAGGAAATGCTCGATGAACTTGGTGCACATCTCCGTATAGGCGGGTCTCTCCAGGGCCAACTGCACAGCAATCTCCAGCATGTTCTGGCAATACAGCGCCATCCATGCAGTACCGTCCGCCTGCTCTAGGTAGCCTCCGGTGGGAAGCGGCGCGCTGCGGTCAAATACGCCGATGTTGTCCAGGCCTAGGAATCCACCCTCGAATGCGTTTCTTCCGGTACGGTCTTTCCGGTTGACCCACCAGGTAAAATTGAGCAGCAGCTTCTGGAAGCTGCGTTCCAGCCACTCTATGTCCCCTTTGCCGTGACGAGCCATTTCAAGGCGGTATGTAAAGATGGTTGACCACGCGTGAACAGGCGGGTTGACATCTCCGAAGTTCCATTCGTACGCAGGCAGTTGGCCGTTTGGATGCAAATAGTTTCCTCGAAGTATTAGATCCAACTGCTGTTTGCCAAAATCTTCGTCGACGAGGGTTAGCGGCAAAACATGAAAAGCCAGGTCCCAAGCCGCATACCAAGGGTATTCCCACTTATCCGGCATTGAGATGATGTCAGCGTTGTACATGTGGTGCCAATGGTCATTGCGCGGGGCACTATGACGGTCGGCTTTGAAAGGATCGGCGTCATGCTCTTCGAGCCATCGGTCGACATCGTAATAGTAGAATTGCTTGGACCACAGCATTCCGGCAAGTGCTTGGCGCATGACCGTTGCCGCGTCGGAATTCAACGACGATGGGATCACCGTGGCGTAGAACGCGTCGGCCTCACGTTGGCGCATCTGTATCAACGCGTCGAAGCTTGCATCGAACGGGGCGAACTGGATCTCCTTTGCCAGTCCAGGCAACTTGGGAGCCGCCTCGATGAGTCGAAGGCGAATCGTTTGAGACTGTTTCGTTTCGAGAGTCATTCGATAACAGGCAGCCGCTTTCGTCCCGACATTTTGCGGGTTTACCGCATTTTCGTGGCGGCGCACGATGTAGTCATTGATTCCGTCCTTGACGTAGGGCGTCGGGTTAGGCGTTTGAAAAAGCCGCTCGTTGTTTGTCTCATTCTCAGTGAAAATCAGAGCGGCTGCGCCGTCACAGTATAAGAATCGATCCCCTAATTCAGGATGCGAGGCAGAGATTACTGTGTGACTCGCCCCGGTGGGCACTTTCTGGAGCGCGGGCCGCGGCACACCTTGTTTCCTGGACCAGGTATTTCGAAACCAGAGTGTCGGTAGCACATACACCGTGGCCGGTTCGGGTCCACGGTTAAATACGGTGATTCTGATCAAGATGTTTTCCGGCGTTTCCTTTGCATACTCCACAAACACGTCGAAGTACCGGTCGTCATCGAATATTCCGGTATCGAGCAGTTCATACTCGAGTTCATAGCGCGAACGGCGCCGATTTGTCTCCACTAGGTCCCGATACGGGAACTCCGACTGTGGATATTTGTAGAGATACTTCATGTAGGAATGGGTCGGTGTGCTATCGAGATAGAAGTAGTACTCCTTCACATCCTCGCCGTGGTTTCCCTCGCTGTTCGTCAGCCCGAAAAGGCGCTCTTTCAAAATCGGATCTTTGCCGTTCCACAGGCTCAGGGCAAAACAGAGGTTCTGTCTGTCGTCGGAAATGCCTGCTAGCCCATCTTCTCCCCAGCGGTACGCTCGCGACCGTGCCTGATCGTGAGTAAAATAGTCCCAAGCATTGCCATCCTGGCTGTAGTCTTCTCGAACCGTACCCCACTGACGTTCGCTCAGGTACGGTCCCCATTTTCTCCATGGCATATGCTGAAGGCGTGCTTCTTCAATACGCATCACTTCCGCAGTTTTATCCATGATTGCGCTCTCCCTAGGCTTGTTATTGGGGTTGCATGCCGCGCCTTTGACTCATCTCGCAGACCCTTTGCGGCTGGTCCAAAAAACGCGTTCACAGGAAGTCCTCGGAAATGCCCATTTTCCCGAGGTCGGCTGGAAAGAGAACTGTCAATACTTACAGGTGTTCGTTTCAGTCTTGGCTCCTAAGCTTTGCATGGTGAGACTCCTCAGCGCAGGGTCGTTCCCAAGGGTCGTGATTTTTGGTGTTTATCTTGCCGCCAACGTTTCCCACGCGCAGGATCTCGCTCCGCGCGCCTATGTCATTACGCCCATTCATTCCAATGCGGTGACGCTGACGTATTCCCTTTTCGACGGGAGCCTTCTCTTTGAGGGAACCGTACCAATCACGGGCGCCACAGGAAGGGCTCATGTTGCCATCCTTAATTATGCCCATTCATTGAGGTTTTTTGGCCGCATAGCAAACTTCACGGCTTCCTTGCCCTATGGCGTTGGGAACTTCCGGGGCACCGTTGTCGGCGCGGAGACACTTGCGTATCGCTCCGGCCTCCTGCCAGCCACTTTCCGATTCTCGATGAACCTGGTAGGGGGTCGTGCGATGAATGTGGCCGAATTCATGAACTGGCGACAGAAGACCATCCTAGGTATCAGTTTCAGGTTAGTGCCTCAAACGGGCCAATACGACCCGACGAAACTCATAAATTTCGGCACCAACCGCTGGGCCTTCAAACCCGAGCTTGGCTATTCTCATCGGTGGGGTCATTGGATTCTGGATGCCTACGGAGGAGCATGGTTCTACACCACGAACTCCGACTTCTTCTCTCACAACCAGTTCTCGCCCGGTACCAACACTCAGGCGCAGAGCCCCACAGGCTCCTTTGAAGGGCACCTTAGCTATGATTTCAAACCTCGGTTGTGGGTGTCCCTCGATGGTAATTATTGGTTTGGCGGCGCCACGAGTCTAAATGGCGTGCAAAACCCAAGCACTCTTCAGAGGAATTCGCGGATTGGCGGGACTGCTTCGATCCCTTTAAGTAGACACCAGTCGATCAAATTTAGTTATAGCAACGGGGCTTACGTCAGGTACGGAGGGAACTTTCAGAATGTCTCTTTGGCTTGGCAATACTCCTGGATAGGAAAGCCTAACTAGAATCGCCAACTGAATGAGGTTCCCAACTCGCCGGTAGACGAAAAGGCTGAACTAGTGGAGAGTATTCTCAATCATCCGTGGGAGCTAGGCTCAATTCTAGTCGTCGTGCTCGCTCTTGCTTTGGAATTGGGTCGGCGTGTCGCCGTCCGCTCTCGGCTGCATGAAGACCCAAATCGCAAAGATCAGATGGCCACTATTCGCGATGGTCTATTTCTGCTGGTCAGCCTGCTCCTGGGTTTCACATTGGCCTTAGCGTCCCCTCGCTTCGCCGAACGGCGTGCCCTGCTCATCGAAGAAGCTGTCTCAATCGGCACCACTTATCTTCGCGCCAGCACGCTCCCCCAGACCTATCGCGAGCACTCGCAGCGCCTCTTGCGCGAATATGCCGATGCTCGACTTGATCTTGGGAATTCGGGTCTCGATAGCGCACGTTTGGGCGAAACTACAAATCGCTCTAAGCGGATCCAGGAAGAGCTCTGGCGCGACGCCGCAGCTGTCTCTCAAATTGACCGAACTCCGGTCACTGCACTATACATCGAGTCCTTGAATGAGACCATCGACCTTCACGAGAAGCGGATTGCCGCTTTGGAAAACCGTGTGCCCCAATCAGTGTGGCTTTTAATTATTTCCGTCTCAGTGATTGCGGTCTTTACTCGCGGATTGACGCTCACCTCGCGCTTTTGGGTGACACTCGTTCTCATCCCGCTCACCATTGCGATTGTCGTTGCCCTCATCGCCGATCTAGACACACCCAGCAGTGGGCTAATCCGCCTTGATCAGCGCGCTATGGAGCGTCTCAAAGGTGATTTGAGTAGTGAGCTCTCACATTAGGCTCGGACAAGAGACGATAGAGCGAAGTAGGGCTTGCTCAGAACTTGTCCCTCCATGGCTTTCGGAGAGCTCAGTGGCACGAGCCGTCGTCCATGAACTGGTTGTTCGCTGCCATTGCAGCTAAGGAGCGTGCACATTTCAGGATTTTTTGGTCGAGTGGGTCATCGTCAAACGATCTGGGTGAGACATATACTCTGCCCTTGCTGGCTTCCACGAATCGATCGCTCAGTTTTCTCATGTTGTGAAACTCATTTGTGAGTAACTCAAATGCACTTCGATCATAATCTGTTGAAACTGCCAAAGACACCAATCGGAGACTCTGCTCAGCGCGGGCCCGGTAATTGTCCACCCAGTTTTCAGTCACCGGGAATCCTTGTCCGACTGCATTTTTCAGCGCACTTCGCCATTCCCTGATGACCCCCATTTCCTCGATTGCCGCTTTAAGAAAATCTTTGGAGAATCCAGATGTTCCGGACTGCCCCGTCTCGAGATTCGTTGCCGGTGTAGTCGCTCCCGGTGAGGGCAGGGTCAATACAATCTGATTCCCGCTAAAGCTAAGTGACCCATTTACGAGCCGCGTCAAGGCTTCTATATCGACGTAGGAACGTCCGCCTATCTCCATCACGGAGAGTTCCCCTGGATGTCCCGTTAGAACGAGGGTCCGATTCTGCGGAGCGGCTCGTACCATAAAAAAAACTGACAGACTGCAGAGAAGCGTAAATAGCAGCACAATAACGAATGTTCCTCGCAGCATAAGATGTCCCCAAGACCTTGGCACAAGCTTTGACTCCTTGCCGTGCATTCCTGTCGACCTTCTTCTGCATCCTCCCTCTACGTTTACGACATGAGAGCAACGATGATAGTTCCCCAGGTGGTGAGCAAAATGTGCCCGAACGCCACGGTGTAAGAGTATCCAAGCGTAGCAACTGGGCTCTCGGATTTCTCTTGTACGGCGGCGACGCCCGCGATCATCGTTTGAGCTCCAGCGAGTCCGCCGAGCAACAGCAAGGGGTTTAGCTTCAGAAGGTAGCGACCGAAGAATAGGCCTGCAATGAGAGGTACGAGAGTCACAACGATGCCGCCAAGGAAAAGGATGTAACCATATTCCTTCACCGCGCTCACAAAGATGGGACCCGCCTTAAGCCCGACCATGGCCACAAAGGCGGCTAACCCTATAGATTTCATGAAACTAATCGCAGCGTCCGGCATTCTCCCAAACCAAGGCTTTACTGATCGCAGCCATCCTACGAGAACCCCAGCGATCAGAGTCCCCACGCTAGTGCCCAAGGCTATTCTTAGGTGGCCTATGGGTATAGTTAGCGTGGCGCCGATCAAGACACCCAGAAACACGGCTACACCCAGCACAACGAAGTCGGTATCCTCGGTCGGGTTAATCACTCTACCTACCAAAGGAGCCAGCCTTTCAACTGCGGCCTCTGAACCGGTTACCTGCAACGTATCGCCGCGGTGGACAACTGTGCCTGGCCCGATCGGGATTGTTTGATCGCCACGCATTATGCCGCGTAACAAGACACCGCGAGCTTCATCGATGCTCTCTACAATTTCGTGCAGAGCCTTCCCGGCAACCACCTTGCTCGTAACATACAGTCCATAGGAAGCCACCGGAATCTCTAGTAGTTCAGGATCGTTTGTCTCGGTAGATGAAGAAGCAAGCAGATCGACTAAGGCCTCAGTCCTCCCGAGCACGGCAACTGTGTCTCCGGCCTCCAGTACTGTGGTAGGGAGAGCCCAGAACAGTTCGCCCCTGCGCCGAACTCGCTCCACGAAGAGGCGCGCAGTGGGCATGGACTTCTCCGCCTCCGCGACAGTTTTCCCAACGACTCGACCATCTGGCCGGATTCGATACGCTCGATACCCGATGGGCTGCCACGCCGAAGACACGCCGAGCTTGCTGCGTTTTATCCCTAGGTTCTGTTCTACTTTCCTCGATTCCGCGCGCAAGTCAATCCGTAACAATTTAGGCCCAAAGCTAGCACAGACGAGGATCACGCCCAAGGTGCCGAAGATATAGCAAATTGCGTCCGCTACAGCGACGTGCCCAATCCATTGCTGCTTTTGGTCGTCGGTCACCGACAAGCCTCGGATAGCTTCGCTTGCAGTGCCGATCGCGGGCGATTCAGTCAAAGAACCCGAAAGCAACCCAGCGGAGTACCCCGGATCGAGCTTCAAGGAATGCGCCACCGCATAGGCCGTCAGGAGACCAACGACTGGAACGAACACACCGAGCACCGCCCATCGCCAGCCTTCTCCCTTGAGATTGCTAAAGAAGCTAGGCCCTACCGAGTATCCGATTCCGAAAAGGAACAGTAAGAACAGCATCGCCTTTGCTTGGTCAGAAACGGGCACATGAAAAAAGTTCCCGATGAGAATTCCTCCGAGCAAGGAACCTGTAACTACACCCAAGCCAACACCGCGAAACTTCAGCCGCCCAATCACGTACCCGCTACCAATAGCGAGGTAAACAGCCATTTCTGGATATTTTGTGAACACACTGGCTAGCCATTCCATATACTTTCCTTCGCTCTAGCATCGTGCTCGAAGATCGCACGAAAGAACAGGCGGGGAACTACACAAGCGCGAGGTGCGGACGGCGAGCTATCTCGCGGCCGCCTTTTGAGATTTCTCGGCGCTCCTCGAAGCCTCGAAGGCATGCCGATAACCGCGCGCGATTGAGCGAACTCCGCGACCGATTTCCTCGTAGACCTCGTCATCCAGATTGGCCAGGGACACGCGTAGCGACCAATCGGGAGCGTCGAAGCCGCCGCCGTTCAACAGTACGATTCCGTGGTCCTCAGCTAGACGAAATGCAAGATCGAGTGGGTGTACGTTCTTCTTGAGGTACTC
>JAWOLO010000584.1:0-4290 GCA_033853375.1 Terriglobia bacterium | reverse complement strand
ACTGTCGTCTCTACAAGATAGGCCGTCTGGCAGAGGCTTACTAACCCGTCTTCCCACATCGCATAACAGGCAAGTCCGGTCCGATTATTTGGCTGCCCAAGGCTCCCGGGGTTCACTACCAGACAGTGACCAAACTTCTCTACGAATGGAGCGTGCGTATGACCAACCAGCAGAATGTCGGCCGGAAGCCGCTTGCACTCCTCCTCCCATAGGTCTGACTTCGCGGTCGCGTAACCGAATAGGGGATCAGAGGGAATTGCATGGCACAGCCAAAAGCGTGTCTGGCCGACCTGTAGTTCAAGTTGCAGCGGCAGGTCGCGCAAGTACTGCTGTTCGCCCGGCGTTAGCCTTGTCTGTGTAAATTGGCCCGTCGCTTCCGCCAACTCGCGAAATCGACCGTAACACCTTGGATCTTCTCCGCACCCAACGGCGTGGTCGTGATTTCCTCGGACCACCTGTGATGCCTGGTTGCGAACGTAGTTCACAACCTCTCTGGGATTCGGGCCGTAGTTGACCAAGTCCCCGAGTATCCACAGTTCGTCGAAGTCCTGGGGAAGTACGGCTAATGCTTCCTCATTCGCATGCAGATCCGAAGCAATCACAATCTTCACAGGTCCTCGCTTCGGTTTGGCCCGTGGTCTTCCGTTCCCGCCTACCGCACAGCCGATGGGACTGGAAGCTGTAATCCTCCGTGAGCCACAAGAAAGTCGAAAATCTCCTGCGCCCGGGCAAACCCACGGAAGTCCGCCTGACGCTCCGCGTCCCTCTTAAAATCAACCTCAACAAACCGATTCTCATGCACAAAAAACGCGTATTGGATGGACTCGCTTACTTCCTGCGGCGCGTCGCGATTCTTGTCAATATGCAGATTCAGGAGATCGATCTTTGGTACCGTCTTTTGACCTGCCCCGGCGCGGGTCTGCAACAATTCCGAAAGCTGCTGGGTTCCCGCCCAATCCTTCGACAGGATCATCGCCACATCCAGGTCGTACTCGATGTCTCCGCCTCCCGTGCAGTGGTGCATTGTTGGGCGGGGCCGGTCCAGCAGTTCGTCCAGGTCTACGTCTCCACCAGGCTCGTCGTCGAGGCGACAACCCTCCTTGTCAATGGCCGAAATCACCACAACAGGACAATCTAGCTCCAAGCTCAAATCTGCGAGCCCAGTCGAGATATCATCGACCCGGGCCCGCGCATCAGCCACCGGAGTCTGTAGCGGCACTTTCTGCAAGTAATCGAGGAAGATTGCCACGGCATCCGTGCGGAAGTCGTGCATCACGTTATAGGCAGTCGCACGGATGCGTTCCACTGTGTCCTGCCTGGATCCTTCCAATAGGAACAAAGAGCGTCCATATTTCTGGACACCCGCCAGGCCTTTCGCCAGGCGATCGAGCGCCGCAGCATCGCCCTTTAGCTCGCCCGTGAGCATCTCGGTCGGATTCACCCCTGACTCTTTACCGATCAGACGAGCGCTCAACACACGTCGCGTTTGTTCCCAGGAATAGAAAAGAACAGGTATTCCATGATTTCTGGCCACCTGGGTTGCTAAATGCAAGGCAAAGTTCGTTTTCCCGCGGCGTGGTGCGCCAGCCAGTCCGTAATAGAATCCGCGCCGCAGACCTGCCAGCGCGTGTTCCAGTTTGACGAAGGGCGCGAGCGAGTATCCGAGGAGCGGTTTCGCTTGGTTGATTTCAGTCTTGTGCTCAGCCATTGCCTCCCGAACCGATTCGTTCAAGGGCACGAGACGCTTCCTCACCCGCGAGCGCTGGAGCTTCATCAACCGCTGAATGCAGTGCTCGGAGAAATCGAACACGGACGCACGCTTTGCATTTTGCCCGTGCGAAAAAGCTTCCATGTCCCTAGCCAAACTGCCCATTAACTCCCGCCCGGCTCTCTCCCGAAGAAAATCGAGATAGGACGCGATGCGCTCCACGGGCTGCGGTGGGATGCGCGATAGCATTTCGAGATACTGCAAAACCTGCGGCGACAATTGGCCTCGCTGTTCCAACTTGCTTCGCAGCACCAGGAGATCCGTGCCTTGCGCGCCTTCGTCTCTCATTTCGGTCAGCGTGGATGCGATTACTCTTCCGGGCGCGGAGTGAAACAGGGAGGCGTCGAATCCCTCGTCCATGGCCTTAAGAAACAACAAACGGTCGGCGACTACACTGGTAAGAATTGCTATCTCCAGCCGGGTTTCATCCGCGATTCCGGCCTTAACCTCGTTTGGCTTGACGGTCTCGGTCATCACGGATATGCACCTCCCACAACAGGATACGGGACGGTTTCGCGTTCATTGCGCTCGCTCCTAGTGCACGACCATCACCGGACAATGCGCATAGCGCAACACCTTTTCTGCAGTGGATCCCACGAGCATCCTTTCGAACCTCGACCGTCCTCGGCGCCCAAGAACGATCAAGTCGATGTGGTCGGCTTCGGCCCGGTGAACGATTTGTTGGACCGGATGTCCCACAGCAATAGCGGTTTCCAATTCCACGTCCAGCTCTTCCGCACATTTCAACAATTTCTTGAAGTTCTCTTCGTAATGTTCTCGCGCGTCGTCAAGCATGGCGTCGACCTCCACCATGGTTGCGGGCTCGGGTGGACGCGCGACCGCAAAGATCAACACTTTGCAGTCAACGGACTGGGCTAAAGACAGCGCCACTTCCACGGCCTTATCGGCCTGATTAGACCCGTCGTACCCGACCATGATCTTCCGGAAGTGGGGATTCTGCCTTCGGTGAGGCATGACTTCCTCCTTGATTTGAGCTTTAGTCGGCATTCACGATCTCTTTTTCTGTGATCACAGCAGTTGGTTGTGCCGAGTCCTCCTCTTTCGGGAGCAGGTGGCGTGGCATAAACCAGGCATTGGCAAACATGGTTGGGACGACAGCGCTCCCAATCACAGTGGCCACGAGATGAGAATATTGCGTTTGGTCAATGACTCCGTGGCTGAGACCGAACAGCGCGGAAATGGTTCCAAACGTGAGGCCCGTGGACATCATTAGCGTAAAGTAAAGCCCTTCTTCCCGTTGATACTTGAAAGCCTTTACCGTTGGGAAGAGCCCGACAATCTTGGAGACCATTTTCGCCCCGAACAGGACCACGAAAACGACAGGCGCGGCAATTAGCGCCGGAACAGACACGAACGACCCGGCACGGATGAAATAAAAAGGCGTCAGCAGCCCGAATGTCAGGGTCCGGAGCCTCCGGATCAAGATGTGATCCTTCCCGACCGTTCCAGCCAAGACCATGCCGATGATGTACGCCGGAAGAACCGCCTCACTGCCGGACCATACGGCGAGACCGCCCATTCCGAAAAGAAGGAACAGAAGGTATTTTGCCTCCAGTTCCGAGACACGGCCGCCGTAGTGTTTGAAGAAACGGGGCGTGACAAAGGGCAAGATGAAGAAAACGACGACGCTGACCACAACAAAGATCAGAGTGCGCACAGTGAACGGCGAGAAGATTAGCCCTAGAGCAATAACCGTTCCCAGATCATTTACGAAGCATGCTGCGAGAATCGCCTTCCCGAAATCGGTCACGTTGAAGCCCAACTCCAACATGACCGCATAGACGACGGCAACGGACGTTGTTGATAACGCGACTCCCGCCAGCCAGCTTGATCGCACCGTCCAGTGCAGCACGTAATGCGCGATCGCTGTACAGCCAAGGAACGGGCCCACGAAACCCACCAGGCCGACGACGGTCGCTTCTTTCCATTTGGTCCGAAAAATAAGGGGGTCGAGTTCAGCGCCAGCTAGGAAGGTGAGAACGATTGCGCCGGTCCCCGCCAGAAACGTAATCCACTCTGTTTTTGCTCCCAGCCCTGTCGTACCTACTAGAGCCCCGATGACCAATTGCGCGACGGTGCCGACAACGATCTCCGTGAGCGCGGTCGAAATCTTGAACCAGATGGCCAACAACGTGGCGATGAGAGCCAAGCCAACCCACAATGAAGCTAAGACCCAGACATTCTGCATGAGCTACCTCGTCCTGAGTTGTTTGGATCGTTGCCGGGTGACATGACTCCGCGACAAGACCCGTTATCCTTGTCAGGAGTCATCATCTGTCCCGGCTTAAGGTGGGACAGCGGTTATGAGGCGAACTCCCTCGCCAATTTTCATTCTAGCACCGAGCTACCTCCTGTCAACTCGGCATACAACAGTCGCGTGCGCAAGCTTCAATACTCATTGCAAATGATCTTTCGTTCCTCTCAAAACTTCGCCGTTTCTTGAGTGGTCGCAAGAGAAATATACTGTAAGCCGGAGATGGCATTCCTCCCGGTACTTCCAA
>JAWOLO010000583.1:0-4456 GCA_033853375.1 Terriglobia bacterium | reverse complement strand
GCGGCCGTGCTAGTTACTCTTGCGGCTCTCGCGCGCGGCGGCGAGGTGATTGTTTCGCGCGGTGAATTGATAGAAATTGGCGACGGTTTTCGCATTCCGGAAATCATGGAGCAGAGCGGGGCGCAGTTGCGCGAAGTGGGAACGACGAACCGCACGAGGCTGGCTGATTATGAAACAGCGATCAACGAGAAAACGCGGTTGCTGTTGCGCGTGCATCCTTCCAATTTCAAAGTAACCGGCTTTACAGACAAACCTTCATTGGAAGAACTTGTGGTTTTGAGCAAGCGTTCGAGAATTCCGCTGGTGGAAGACCTCGGGTCCGGCTGCCTGGTGGACTTGAATGAACATGGCATTTCGGAACCGACGGTGCGGCAGAGTGTAGAAGCCGGAGTCGGCATCGTGACTTTCAGTGGAGACAAATTACTTGGCGGGCCGCAGGCGGGCATCATCGCCGGGAAAAAAGATTTGATTGCGCGCGTGCGGCGGCATCCGCTATTTCGCGCGCTGCGTGTGGACAAACTTACGATCGCGGCGCTCGAAGCCACGCTGGGCGCGTACTTGCGCGCGGCGTGGGACGAAATTCCAGTGATGCGGAT
This sequence comes from Terriglobia bacterium, assembly GCA_033853375.1. Classification (GTDB taxonomy): domain Bacteria; phylum Acidobacteriota; class Terriglobia; order Acidiferrales; family UBA7541; genus Acidiferrum. The sequence continues at coordinate 3,860 of JAWOLO010000583.1, read as the reverse complement.
GATTCGCATGACAGCGCCGGAATTGAAACGGCGCGCGGAGAACTTCCTTCGCGAGCTGCGCCCGGAACTGCCGCTCGACGAAGTGGAAATCGAAATTGTGGACGGAGATTCGCTCGCGGGAGGCGGCTCGACACCCGCACAATCACTGCCCAGCAAAGTCATGCGCATTGCGAGCGCCCGTTATTCCGCGGCAAAGCTGGAGCAGCGACTACGCCGTGCGCCAGCAGGGATTTCCGTGATTGCACGCGTGGAAGAAGACAGGTTGATACTGGATTTGCGGACCGTTTTTCCGGAGCAGGAACCGTTACTCATCAGGACACTAGCCGCGGCCTTACACTAGTGGAAGAGGACCTGTCGGGCTAAAGTAATCCCCAGTGGGAAGGGGTCATCCTATCGAAAACCTGGCCCAAGACATTCGTTATTCCGCCCGAACATTGTCTAAAAACCCGGGTTTTGCCGCCGTGGCCGTGTTGACTTTGGCGCTGGGTATCGGAGCCAATACGGCGATCTTCAGCGTCGTCGAAAATGTGCTGCTCCGCCCGCTTCCTTATCCGCAGCCGCAAAACCTGGTGCAAATCTGGAATACGTATCCCCCACAGGTTCCGCGGGGCGCATTGTCGCCGGGAGACTATGCAGACTGGCGGCAGCAAAACGCCAGCTTTGCGGAGATGGGCGCTTATGTAGCAATTACGCAAGGATTCAATTTGACGGGGGAAGGCGAGCCGCAGCGCGTGCTGGGGAGCTACGCCAGCGCGAGTTTATTCCCCATGCTGGGAGTACACCTCGCCGCCGGACATTACTTCGTTCCCGAAGAGGATCGGGCAGGCAGCGCTCCCGTTGTGATTTTAAGTCATCACCTGTGGCAGAGCCGGTTTGGCGGCAACCCCGACGTCATCGGACGAACGATCACGCTGGACAACCAGCGTTATACGGTGACGGGCGTCTTGCCGGCGGATTTTCGTCTGCTGCGCTGGCCGGACTTCTGGATGCCCATCGGCCAGTATGGCGATGACTTGACGGAGCACATTCATCACGCGTTCGACACCGTAGCGCGGCTTAAGCCCGGAGTCACGCTAGCGCAAGCTCAAGACGAATTGAAAAGACTGAACGAGCAGGAAACCATTAAATACCCGGATTCGCACAAGTTCTTTGGCGTGCTCGTCGAGCCAATGGAAGATCCGTCGGTGGGAAAACTCAGGGGCATCCTGCTGTTTCTTTCCGGCGCGGTAGGGTTGGTGCTCCTGATTGCCTGCGCGAACATCGTAAACTTACTGCTCGTGCGGAATACGGGCAGAGAACGCGAGGTAGCCGTGCGCACAGCCTTGGGTGCCAACGCTTGGCAGATATCGAGGCAATTGCTTACGGAAAGTTTGTTGCTTTCGTTAGCGGGCGGGGCTGTGGGGCTGCTTTTCGCGATCGGCGGTTTACGCGCGTTAATGACATTTGCTCCCGCGGACTTGGGCGTGTTGCGCGAGAGCGGGCTGAACGGCAAAGTGCTGGCATTCACCGCGGCGGTTTGCATCGTTGCGGGAATTATTTGCGGGCTGCTTCCGGCGCTGCGCACACTGAAGGCGAACCTCTCGGGGACTCTCAAACAGGGGAGCAAAGGGACGGGCGGGTCGGGGCGTCAACGGACCCACAAGATTCTGGTCGTGTCCGAGATCGCTATGGCGCTCGTGCCGCTGATTGGGGCGGGTCTGCTGCTGCGAAGCTTCCAACATTTGCTGCAAGTGAATCCCGGCTTTCGCGTGGACCATATCCTGACAATGGAAGTGCAACAGGCCGCGTTGCCCTTTCCGGAAGCGAGCAAGCTTTCGCAGGAGGATTGGATCCAAATTCAGCAGAAACAATCCATACAATTCGAACAGATTATAGAGCAGATCCGCGCGCTCCCGGGTGTGACGGACGCTGCGGGCATTGACGATCTGCCGTTGAGCAATGAATTTCGGCTGGCATCGCGATTTGTGATCGAGGGCCAGCCGATTCCTAATGCCGGTGCGCGGCCGATTGTGCAGTACCGAACTGCGAGTCTGGGTTATTTCTCGACCATGGGGATTCCCCTGCGCGAAGGCCGATTGTTCACCGAAGACGACTGGAAAGTGCCGAGAGGCGTGATCAACGAGACCATGGCTCGGCGCTTCTGGCCCAAAGGCGACGCCATCGGAAAGCGCATCAACCTGTGCTCGCTCGATCCAAAACCATGCTGGAGCACGATCATCGGCATCGTGGGAAACGTGCACCAGTTTGGCCTGGACGCTGAGCCAACGTTTGACGTTTACTTCGTGGGCGGTTGGACTCCCTATGTGTTGGTGCGGACCGCGGCCGATCCGTTGGCGCTAGCCTCTGCGGTCACGGAAGTAATTCACAAGGCGGCTCCCAATTTGCCTGTTACGCACGTGATGACGATGGAGGAGCTTCTCGCCGATTCCGTCGCGCCACGGCGATTCTCAGCGATGCTGGTGGGAGTGTTTGCCGTGCTGGCGGTCGTGCTCGCAGGCGTCGGCATCTATGGAGTGATGAGCTACACAGTGAGCCAGAGGACGCAGGAAATTGGCGTGCGCATGGCGCTTGGAGCACAAGTTGGGGACGTGCGCAGAATGATCCTGATGCAGACCTTCAAGCTGACGGCAGTGGGGGTTGTGATTGGACTGGCGGGGGCGTTCGTGGTGGCGCGCTTTTTGACGAGCCTGCTTTTTGGCGTGGGGACGCACGATCCGATGACGTTCCTGGGAGTGGCGCTCTTGCTGATTGTGGTGGCTTTGGTGGCTGCTTACGTTCCGGCCCTGCGGGCGATGCGGGTGGATCCGATCGTGGCGTTGCGATACGAGTAAGGCGCCACGAGCGCAGCGCGTTTTTGCCGAACTTAAGTGAAACTGTAGAAACTTTTCATCCGTCCATATCAGAGGTTTCGCGGAGTGGGCGAAACTTTCCGGTGCGTCTGTCAGATTCCTTTGATTGCCCGAGAATCCTTAATTGGAGACGGAGAGGTGTGAGATGCGAAGAGACTTGTGTATCCTTGTTGGAATTTGTGTGCTTTTCGTTGCGCCTGCGGCGAGGAGCCAAAGCGATCCGCAACGGCCTGGCGAATCGCCGTCGCAGCAAATGACGGTTCCCCCGGCCCAGCAACCACCGCAGCAACGGCAAAGGATGCGGCCGCCGGAACAGGCGCCCACGCCGCCCGAAGGTGCGCAAGGGAAGCAGGCACAGCATCCGCCGATCGCGGAAGAAAAATCTTCGGTGACGCATCACTCCGCGCGCATCGGCGGGCAGGACATCAAGTACACGGCGACGGCTGCAACGTACATCATCAAAGCGGATGACGGGACGCCGAAAGCCACGATGTTTTACGTGGCGTATACCAAAGAAGGCGTGACCGACATCGCCAAGCGACCCATCAGCTTCGTGTACAACGGCGGGCCAGGCTCAGCGTCGCTCTTCACACATATGGGCATGGGACCAAAGCGGGTGGTGCTAACGCCGGACGGGCACGGGATGCCCGCGCCGTACACGGTGGTGGACAATGAAGATTCGTTCCTCGATGCAACGGACCTTGTTTTTATCGATGCGATCTCAACCGGCTTCAGCCGTCCCGCGCCGGGCGAAGCTCCCAATCAGTTTCACGGAATTATTGCGGACGCGAATTGGTTCTCGGATTTCATCTATGAGTACATCACCCGGAACGAGCGCTGGGCGTCACCGAAATTTCTGATTGGCGAAAGCTACGGCACTACGCGGTCGGCGGAATTGGCAGGCGTTCTTCAGGAACGGCATCAGATTTATTTGAGCGGCATCGCGCTGGTGTCGGCGGTAGCATTCTCCAACTGGGGCGCGGACAACCGCTCTGAGTTTTTTCTGCCAAC
>JAWOLO010000582.1:0-3923 GCA_033853375.1 Terriglobia bacterium | reverse complement strand
AATTCCATGGACGTCCGACGCTTGAAACGGGCGCAACTCTAGCCTCGCCGTTAAGATCGGAACTTCGATCTTCGCTTTGACGGTCCCACGCAATAGTTGGCAAACAGCTGCGTCCATAGGAAACATGACGGCTCCCTTTGCCTGGACTGACTTGTTTGTCGTCTCGGCTGTCACTGACGCGGCTCTCCAGTGAACGCATAGCAGTGTACCGCGACCTCCCGCACAGGCCCGGATTCGTCAAGGCGCGTGTGGTCTTCGAGCCAATTATCCATCCCCTCTAAAAAGGCCTCGGCTCGTTCACGTGCGATGACGCGCCAAAGTCCAACCCACTTCTCTGGCAGGAAAAACACGCGCGCGTCCCGATCTATGTCGCGGGTGTGAGGATCAGCGGTATCGGCGTTACGAAGTGAGATCCTAAGATACTGCGGCACCAGGGCGGCAGCTCGTTCCATAGCGAGCCTTCGACCTTTGAGCAGGATTTGCCGCCCCATGGAAAGCTCAAATTGCCTGTCTCGGCGTCGGCGAATAATTCCGTTAAGTTCCATCCATCGTATCGCTGCAGCGATTCGCTCGCGTGGGAGGCGCTTGGAAAGTAAGGCGCGCAGCTCTCTTGCCCGCAAGGCTCGCGGTTCCCCATCTGTTCGGTCTGTATATGCCACGTGCCGGTGCCAGTCGTGCACAACTCCTGCAATTACACCTAGGCTCTCGTGGCCACGCTTCAATGCTCTTGTGGCCGGTGGGCGGAGCAGCCTTCCACTGGAACTCAAACGACGCGCTTCCTTTCTTAACTGGGACGCTACGGTTCCTCTTTGAAGCCCCGCCGCAAGAAGAAAGTGGATCGTTTCACTGAGCAGCACATCTAGCGCCGCGCGCGAACGTTGCTTGGCGGGTTCCCTCGTTCGATACCGTGACTTACGTCTTTGGCCGTATTTTTGTGACTCTTTCATTGGCCACATTCCTCGGGAGTGTTTCTTCGACGGTGAATCCGCTCAGACCGATCCGAACTCTGGCGTTCCCGCTTGTCCCAGCCTGTTGCCATCGCGCGCTGTTCAGTTCGTCTGTAATCCAAACGAACATCATGTCCAGCCGTTCACGGAGCATTTTCCGCACCAGTGGCAAATCGCGCGCCCCGATTTCGAGGCTTCGAGCGGTGTACCAGCTAGATTTGTTGTCCCGCCGAATCGCATCCTTGAAGAGTGCTTGCACCGCGTCCCGCATCAGCTGGCTGGCGCTCTCACGATTTAAGCGCCTCGAACCTAACTTGGGGCTTGGTGCCTGCTTACATCGCAATTGGCCGTTTGGAAGGGGATCGACGTAATCCACCCGAATCAGTTCGTCGATGATTAGGCGAGGCCATACGGCAGGAGCATAACGTTGCGTCAGACTCCACAGGGTGCGGCCGTTTGAGCCAGGTCCCCCAATTTCTAAGTCATGAGGCTTACCTTTGTCGCTGTAGTCTGGATCTGACGACCATCCTTCTACCACCCGACTGATTGCATCACGGCGGGAAGTCGCCGCTTGCTCTGCATCCGGGGGCGCGCGTAGGAGTGTTGCTACTACGTGGCGGTCCACGCCGGTCTTGACCGAGACGCACGAGACGTTCCGGCGTTTCGAGTTCGTCTGCACTCTTGCGGCCGCATGGACACATACTGCACGCAGTAACGCCTCTACCTCGGGACTCCTGATTCCATGCTCAATTAGAAGAGGCGCCAGTCCTTCGAACGTAGCCTGTGCCACCTTCAACGCGGTCGCCTTCGAGGAGTCACTTACAGCCCGCGTATTGGGGTAGGTCAGTTTGCGATCCGCACGCACAAGGGTTGACCGAGTCGAAGTGGCAAGCTTGGCTGATCTTCTACAGGTGCCCGGATTCGATGCGCGTTGGGGCGGGGAGCGTACGGATCTTTGGCATCGTCCAGCACATTCCCGTCAGCGGATGCCGGCCGGCAACACTCGACGATGCCCACACTCCCCATCACTGTAACGATGGCACTTTTGGCGAGAATCCACCAATTTTTTAGTAAGCCCATTCACTGCTGAAGGATAGGGCACAGCAGGGACAACGTACATCGGCCAGGCGATGACGCATGTCGATCGCAACTCTTTAGCAGGGCGGCTCTCAGGAGGCCAGGCTCGCAAATGCTTTCGACTGGATGCAGACGTGCGCTCGGCGTAGTGGGCCGAAACGATGGCTTACTGAAAAAATGTGCAAGCCGTCGAGGCAAAGAATTCAGCGCCGGTTGGCTACTCCTCCCGACCGAGCGCTCTTGGAGCGTACCTGATCACCCCGTCTAGGCAGCCGTACGCGAGAGTTCATGTGTTGGACGTACCCCCGTCCACTGCCTGCCTCCTACATCTTCCAACACCGAAGACCCGCTAACCTCTTGATTTATAGCTTATTGCTGGGCTCGGCCGAAGTTATCTAAAGCGCCAATGCGGCGCGGAGGTCAGAACCCTCGGATGCTGCGCCGCACCATGGATTGGTTCATAGCACGAGGCCTAAAGATTCCTTTTTGCAACAGTCACTTGTCATAAGTTGCTGCTCAGGCGATGATTATGTGACATGGGTCTCAATAATCAGAATAGCGCCCCGGATGCCGAGCTCGACAAATCGCCGCTACCGCGCGCGATCGAGGTTCTTTTGGAGCCGATCGCTCGGATGCTGGTACGCCAAGGTATTGGGGGTAACAGTGCCGTTGAAATCATCAAGCGCGCTTACGTTTCGGCGACGGTTAACGTACTCAAGGAACGAGGTCAGCCGATAACCGCCGCACGCCTAAGGATCTTTACAGGCTTTCCTGAAAGAGAAGTAGAGCGCCTTCGCGGTCAACTGCAGTCCGCTCCGCCTGTTGAGCCCAGCACGCTCGACCAAGTTACAAGATTGCTAACTACTTGGCACTTGGACGATCGCTATAGCCTTCAATTTGGAGGAACACCTCGAGAATTGAAGATTGGGGGCGCGCGTGACGAATACACCTTCGCCAGCTTGGCAAAAGAATGCGCTCCTAGCCTCAATCCCACTGAGCTGCTGAAGGAGCTTGTAGACCTAGGCGCAGCGCAGCTGTCTGAGGACAACAAGCGCGTCCGACCTTTAGCACGCGCGTATTTGCCTGAGCCCTTGTCCCGCGCCGCAACCGAGCGGCTCGGACGCATGGTTAGGAACTTCACCGAGACACTCGACTGCAATTTCCAAACAGTCGATCCCGAGTCTCGGCGTGTAGATCGACACGTAAGCGCGGACTTTGCAATCAGCGCAGAGGCAGAAAACGAATTTCGACTGAAAGCCCGTAAGGAAGGCCAGGCCTTACTCGAGTCTCTAGACAGTTGGCTGCAGCAGCAGAAGCCAGCCGAAGAAAACGGCAAGCGTGTCGGGGTGGTGGTCTTCCAATACGTCGAGAGCGCCACCCTCGAAGGTCCGCAGCGGACAGTTGAATCTGTAGCACAAGAAGACCTCAGAGCAATAGGCACACAGGTAGTCGGGCCGTACTTCATGGGGCCCTCAGAAACCTCAACAAGACAACAAACGACTGAAAACTCGCGTGACCCTGATGAAGGGGTCATTGATGTTCTAAATTACCGGGGACCAAAGAAATGAAAACTCAAATCCGTGGACGCAGCAGCGCCAAATCGGTGTTCGCAATCGGCGGCGTTCTGTGCGCTTTAGGTGGGGGAGTTGCTTGGGCTGAACCTCACGAAACCACATTCGGCATCGGTGGGAGCGGTATCACTACATCCGGGATCGGTGGAAGTGGTGTTACAGCGTCCGGGATTGGCGGCAGTGGCGTCACAAGGTCCGGCATCGGTGGCAGTGGCGTGGCGACCTCCGGCATCGGTGGGAGTGGTGTCACCACCTCCGGCATCGGAGGGAGTGGCGTTACTGCGTCCGGGATTGGCGGCGGTGGCGTCACAAAGTCCGGCATCGGTGG
>JAWOLO010000581.1:0-13854 GCA_033853375.1 Terriglobia bacterium | reverse complement strand
TCGCCGCTGGTCGCTCATGACCTCAAGGGCGAGTTGATCGGCGAAGTCGTTCGTAACGGTCGTCCGGACAAGGGCATGCCGCCTATTCCGACAATGACCGACGAACAAGTGGCCGATATCGCCGCGTTTTTGCACGCGCGGGCTGCGGAGGCGCTCGAGTCCTCCAGCGTTCCAAAATCTTATCCCGTCGAGAAATTACTCACCGGCAATGCCGATGCCGGCAAGGAATATTTCAATGGGGCCGGTGGTTGCAAGAATTGCCACTCGCCCACCGGTGATCTCGCCGGGATCGCTGCCAAATACTCTCCGATCGAACTCGAGGCGCGCATGCTTTATCCCGGCCACCGCAAAGATGGCCCGCATACCACCGCCGTCGTAACGCTTCCTTCCGGCGAGCAGATCAAAGGTCAGTTGGTGCACGCCGATGATTTCGTGATTGGCCTCCGCGACGCCTCCGGTTGGTACCGCTCTTTCGCGCGTGATCACGTGAAGGTCGAACTTCAAGATCCGCTCGCGGCCCATCGCGAGTTGCTCGGCAAGCTCACGCAGGCGGATGTTCACAATCTTTTTGCCTATTTGGCAGGTCTGAAATAGCAAAGGCGAGCCGCGAATCATACGAGAGGAGCTGCCATGGTCCTACACTATCTACAAAAGACACGCATTGCGATCCTGCTGCTGTTTCTCTCTTTCGGCTTGACTGCCTCATTCGCCGCCGCGCAGGGTCTCGATCCCACCGCTCTGCTCAAGCCCGCCACCGATGCGTGGCCGACCTATAACGGCGATTACTCCGGCCGTCGCTTCAGCACGCTCGACCAGATCAATTCCACTAACATCGGCTCGCTTACCCTGGCCTGGGTTTTTCCGGTCCATGTGGCCGCGATCAAGTCCACTCCTCTCGAAGTGAACGGCATTCTCTACTTCAGCACGCCGGACAATGTTTGGGCCGTCGACGCCCGCTTCGGCCGCGAAATCTGGCATTACGAGCGCAAATCCGAAGGCGACCACATCGGCCATCGGGGCCTCGCCATGTACAAGAATTGGCTGTACTTCACCACGCCTGACGCTCACATGATTTGCCTCGCCGCCAAGGATGGCACTGTTCATTGGAACGTTGAACTCGCCGACCCGAAGCTCGGCTATTTCGCGACGATGGCTCCCTTAGTTGTGCGCGATCACGTGATCGCGGGTGTCTCTGGTGACGTCACCGACGTTCGCGGCTTTCTCGAATCTCTCGATCCAGAAACCGGAACCATCCAGTGGCGCTGGTACACCGAGCCGGACCCGGGTCAGCCGGGCTCGGAAACCTGGCCGAAAGATAGCGACGCCATCCTCCACGGCGGCGGCATGACCTGGATGACTGGAACCTACGATCCAGAGCTGAACCTTCTTTACTGGGGCACGGGCAATCCCAATCCCGTGCTCGCGGGCGAAGGCCGGCCCGGCGACAATCTTTACACCTGCTCCATCGTGGCTCTCAATCCGGACACCGGCAAGCTCGTCTGGTTTTTTCAAACCTCGCCGCACGATGTGCATGACTGGGATTCCGTCGAGACCCCGGTTCTGTTTAACGCCGGGTTCCAAGGCAAGCCGCGCAAGCTTCTCGCGCAAGCCAGCCGAAACGGGTTTTTCTTTGTGCTCGACCGCGCCAATGGCCAGCATCTGGTCACGGCTCCATTCATCGATCAAACCTGGGCTTCCGGCGTGGACTCTCGCGGCCGTCCTATCGCTAAGCCCGAAGCGACTCCCAGCCCCGACGGCGCGCTCGTTGAACCCGGCTCGGATGGCAGCACCAACTGGATGGCGCCGAGCTTTGATCCTCAAACTGGCCTGTTTTATGTCAATGCCCGCCGCCTCTTCAGCATCTATTACCTCACGGCCACGGGGAAGGCGGAAGGCTGGGGCGGCCGCGACCACAATTTATGGGCTAATTCCACGTTGCGCGCGCTGGACTACCGCACCGGCAAGGTCGTGTGGAATCACGAGCTCGGCACCAACGAAAGCATCGCGGGCATCCTGACCACCGCGGGGCATCTGCTTTTTACCGCGGACAATTCCGGTAATCTTCTCGCTCTTGACCCGGCAACAGGTAAAACCCTCTGGCACCTCAACATGGGCGGCGAACTCGTCGCCTCGCCGATGACCTACCAGCTCGACGGCCGCCAGTATCTAATCATTCCTGTGGAGGACGTTCTTTACGCTTTCGCCCTGCCCGTCCGACTTAGTTCGCCGCAGCGCGGGCACTCGAGTGGCGCTGCAGGAACTGCAAAGTCTTTTGATTGAACTCCTCGACCTTTTCATAAATGGGTGCGTGCGAGCATCCTTCGAAAATCAGCAACTCGGAACCACGAATGTTGCTTTTCATCGGCTCCGCGAAGCGCGTTGACGTCGCCTGATCCGTTGCCCCGAAGGTGATCTGCGTCGGCGCCGTAATTTTCCCAAGCTGCCCCAACGCGTCGTGGCCAATGACCGCATTGGACTGCTGCAGAAAAGCTGCAACGGGTTGCGCAGGGCGGCTCCGGACAAAGCCCGCCAGCATTTGAATATAATCCGGCTTGGCGGCGTAAAGTTCCGGCGTAAAACACCACGGAAATAGGCCCTGAACGATCATTTCAGGAACGCTGTTTAACGCCTTTGCCATTACTTGCCAGCTTTCGACAATCGCCTTCACGAAGGCGTCCGTCTTTGGCCAGCCGCTATGCAACGACAGCGTCTGAACCTTATCGGGATGCTTCGCCGCCAGCCACATGCCGATGGCCGCGCCAAGCGATAGCCCGGAGATGTGCGCCCTGCGGATCCCTAGGGCTTGCATAAACGCGGCAACGTCGTCTGCGAGATCCTCCGTAGTGTAGGCGCCATCGGGTTTGTCCGATTCTCCGGTTCCGCGAAGATCCAACGAGATGCAGGTAAAGTGTTTGGCATACTCGGCTACCTGGAAGGCATAACAAGCGTGATCGGCGGCCAAGTAAGGAATAAGCACCAAGGGCTCCCCGTTTCCCTGTTGCTCGTAATTCATCGTGATGTTGTTGGCTTTGATCTTGGGCATGGCGTCTCCTTTCGCTCGCGTTAGCCCGACACCTTACCGAAAGAAGCTCCCTACGTCCAATTTTTTTGATAGACCGACAATCCACAGGCAATTCTCGGGGGCCTTCCTCCCTACGATACGCAGCAACCCGCTTGGTCCTGCAGTCCGAAGGGCAATTTCAAGTCGCGGCCCCTCCGGAATCTAATCCCAGGTTTTCAGACCCTTGTATTTGCGAAGGATGATACAACCCCACAGAAACGTGAACCATCCAGAATCCATATGTGTTGAACTAAATGGCCTCTTTGCTCACCAATTCGATTGACTCGGCCAATGGCGGTGATCAGTGGGAACTCAAATGATCGTTCAGCGCGTGGCGCTATTCGTAGCACTTGTGGGCTTGTCTTGGGGCGCTCGGATTGCCGGGGCGCAGGATGTTTCGCTTGAGATACGAACCAAAGACGGCCGAAGCGAGTACCGCATTGGGGAACCAATAGCCCTTCAACTCGTATTCACCTCAAGCAACAAGCAATACATGGTTGATACGTCTTTCCGTTTTCCGGACATCGCAAAACATCAGGACGAATTTCTCGTAAGCCCTGTCGAAGGATCAAACGACCCGATGGAGGATTATCGCCGTGCCCTATCCGAGACTCAGTCGTGCTTCGACTGCTGCGGGGGATTGCGAGGGTTTGCTCGCTTGGGCGACAAGCCGGTCACCCTCGACCTATTTCTGAACAGGTATGTACGCTTTTCTAGTCCGGGCCGCTATGTCTTGTCCATCAGAGACCGGCGCGTAAGCGTGGCCCGCACCTCCTGGAGTGAGCCGCCTCAGGTACTCGAACTCCTGTCGAAGCCATTAACTCTGACGATCACGGCGCCGGATGCGGAGTGGCAGCAGCATCAATTGAACGCCGCACTTGAAATGCTCAAGAAACGCCCGGGGCTTGACGTTCATGCTTGCGAAACTCTTACGTCGCTCGGGACGCCGCAGGCCGAGCTGGCTATGGCTGATGCTCTGATGGACGAATATGAGTCGCTGGGATGCGGCTTCTCATATGCCCTTCTTGGTGCAAAAAATCGGAAGTTAGTCCTCGATCATATGCAAGAAGAACTGAAAAGCCCGCAGACGAGCATTAGCCCGCAATTCCTAGAGACTATGGCAACTCTCATGACGCTCGAAGACGACGGAAGCGCCGACTTCTTCCAGCGCCAAGCGGAAGCCCGGAATGACATTAGCGAAACGCTTTTCTCTCTCCTGGATGAAAAGCAAGGCCCTGCAAGGTTCGCCGCGATCAGCACATTGGTCAATCAAACTCTCACGAATCCGGGAAGGGAAGATTCTGGGCAAGGGACCCAGGTGTTGCGGCTTGCCGCCGAGGTTTTCGATCGATTGAGCACCCAGGCCCAGAGCACTTTGCTGTCCGCGCGATGGAAAGACGTTGCTGGCCCGGCGATGGTCAGTGTCCTGCGTCGATGCGCCGAGGCCAACGCCACGGTGAATTGCGGCCTTCTACAAGGTGACCTGCTACTGGCGCGCTTGAATGAGCTCTCCCCAACAGATGCGCGTGAAGTGATCCTTGCCGACATGCAGAAGGAGAATCCACGCTTTCCGCCAAGCGTACTCGCCATCTTGCCCGATAAAGAACTGCCGGAATTGGATTCGGTGCTCCGGGAGCACTTACAGGCAAAAAATGGAAATCTGGATACCACCGCTGGCCTGATTCAGCGATATGCGACAGCCGCACTTTCGAGTGATGTCGAATCGTTCCTCGAAGAAAAGGGACTTGGTCACCTTGGAGGCCAGGTCGAGTCAAACCTGATTGCCTATTTGTTGCGTGTTCAGCCCGACGTCGGTGCCCAAAAACTGAGGTCTGCTCTGGCTGTGCGGAACGGAACCGGTTGGTATAAGTATTTGCTACGCGACGTTGCCCAGCGAACTCCATCCCAAAACATTCAACCAATCGCGATCGATGCCCTGTCGGACTCTGACAATGAAGTAGTCCAGAACGCGGTGCAAGCCTTGGCCTTGGTGGGAGATGAACGCGGGAAAGCAGCCCTTTTCCAACGCCTTGGCGAATGGCACGCGAAATGGATGGGCCGCGAACGCGACATGTTCTGGATGCCCGGGGACAACCCACTTGCCGATGATCGGCTTCTTGGTGATGAACTGATTCGCTCCGTCGCTACAGGTGCGGGATGGCTCTTGACGGAAGCAGACCAGCGCCAATTGCTTCAAAGTGCCGTATCGGAAAACCAGAAACAGCAAGTGCGCCAATTCGTTGACGCCGCGAGAAACAGACCCGTCTCGCTCAATATCATTGGTTCCGCGTTTCCCCACGTTCAAATCATCCTTGCCCAATACAGCTACGAAAGTGTTGCGTTGGCGGAGAGCAAAATGGCCCAATTTCCGGCTGGCACCAGCTTCCAGCTTCAAAGCTTTCCACCCGACGGCACCGAGATCCAAAGTAAAGTCCAAGAGATTGAGCAATTCCTCACACAACATGGAATGCGCATGGACATTGCCAAGCCGCGGTAGGCACATGGAGCGCCGGAGGGCGGTTTCCCCAGCGTGGAAGTTGATGTCCTCCCACTCAACTTTCGTCGCGCTATCCTGCAGATTCCACCCCACTTGTTCTTCCTTGACTTTTAACTTACTTTGTAGTATATACGCTTTGACAATTTCGACAGGACCACCCCCGTGTCCCGCTACTCATTTACCCAGTCCCTCGAACGGCTTCTTCCAAGTTTAACCATGAGTTCCCGGGTATCTGTTTTGTTTTCATACGCTTCCGCACTCTTTGGCGCAACGGAACCATCGCAACCTCTTTCACATCAATCACTTCCGCACTCTTTCCCATGTAACGGAGGGTGGGTCCCTCTCGATCAGCTCCCTTCCATTTTCCGTAGGTTCTTCCAAGTAACGTATTACTTAAGTTCTTTCGTTTCACATTCTTGCAAAAACTGCCGGGGTGGTGGGGCATTCCTCTTTACCCTGAGCCTCAACGAAGGGCCACTCTGGCACTCGCCACTCGTTATTCGCTACTCGCCATTAACTCTTCTAAAATCCTTCCCATGTCCAAAAACCGAGCATCCGATGAGGATGCGAGTCCTGAGCGAGCGCAGCGACTTGAAGGATCTCTCTTCAGGTCCTCCCAATCCCCTGTTTCATTTAAAATCTTTCCCATGCCCAAAAACTATCTGCAAGCTGCGGTCGAAATCGCTCAGGACGCGGGAAAGATTCTTATGGAGGAATTTTCGCGGCCGCTGGACATTCGCTACAAAGGCGATGAGGTCGACATCGTTACGCAGGCGGACAGGCGCTCCGAGCAATTCATCGTTTCCTGTATCAACGAATATTTCCCCGGTCACGCCATCACCGCAGAAGAGGGCACCGGCCAGGACACTGCCTCCGAATTTCGCTGGCACGTCGATCCGCTCGACGGCACCACGAATTTCGCCCACCACTATCCTTGTTTCTGCGTTTCCATCGCGCTGGCCCAGCGCGACACGCTGCTCGCCGCCGCCATTTTCAATCCCTATTACAACGAGCTGTATACCGCGGCGCGCGGCGAAGGCGCGACCTTCAATGGCAAAAAAATTAGCGTCTCTAAAGTCGCCACGCTCTCCACGAGCCTGCTTTGCACTGGCTTTCCCGTGCGCAACCGCAAGCTTAGCCCGAATCTTCAGTACTACGGCGAGTTCACGCAACGAACGCACGGTGTGCGCCGCGATGGCTCAGCGGCGCTCGACTTGGCCTCTGTCGCTTCCGGCCGCTTCGACGGCTTCTGGGAATTCAACCTCAACAAGTGGGACGTGGCTGCGGGTGTCCTGCTCATCGAAGAGGCGGGAGGCAAAGTCAGCGACTTCGAGGCGAAACCGTATCAGCTTGGCGGGCCGGTCATTCTTGCCACCAACGGGCTTATTCACGAAGAAATGCGCAAGGTCGCGCTGGAAATTTCCCGGCGCACATCTGCGTTGGGCTAAGGTTGAGTTTATTGAGGACGTCGGAACATTGGGACAACGAAGATGTTCGGGAGGACGCTATACACAAAACAAAGTGTCATTCCGAGCGCGGTTTTTGCGCGAGGACTCTGCTTTTTCGTTTGCGGGAGCTTAATCGCGGATGTCAACAGAGCAGTTTGCGAAAAGGAAAAAAAATCTGGAGATTTTCTTACGTGTCGAGATACCACGGGACGTTGATGACAATGATGCGTTGGTTGCCACGAAGCAGCAGGAGCGCCTTCAAGACCGAGGCGCGCTTGTTGTGGAACAGATGGTGATACCAATGGCGTTCCACCAATTCAGGAATCAGAACGGCAATTTGCTGACCGGGATTGGCGCGTTCGGCTTCGAGAACGTAATCGACAATGGGCCCGAGGATGAGCCGGTAAGGCGACGGCAACACAATTAATTCCGGCGCAGCTACGCCGGCTTCCATGGCGGGCTGCTCGACGAAGCGGCACCATTCGTCGCGAAAAATCTCCGAGCCCTCGCCGCAGTCGACATGAATGGCGCGAATGTTCGGCGAAATTTTGAGCGCGAAGCGCAGCGCTTTCTTGACGATGCGGTTCCAGCCTTGCACCGGCAAAATGACCAGCGGCGGCGCCGTATCGGTCAGATCGAGTGGCGTCGGGCTGCGAACTTCCACGAAAACGGCGTGATAGTGGCGGCGCACCAATCCCATGGCCAACAGCAGTCCGGGGACGAGGAGCACAGTAATCCAGGCGCCTTCCACGAATTTCGCTACGAGAACGACAATTACGGTGCTGCCCGTGGCCAGCGCGCCTAAGCCGTTGATCAGCATGCTGCGCGTTGCGCCTTTGCCGCCGACGCGGCGCCAGTGGCCCACCATTCCGGCCTGCGAGAGAGTGAAAGCGAGAAACGCTCCCACAGCGTAAAGGGGAATCAGGCGATCAGTGACGCCGCCAAAAATGACGAGCAGCACTCCGGCGAGAACCGCGAGAACCAGGATGCCTTGCGTATAGACGAGTCTGCGCCCACGCGTCGCAAACGAATGCGGAAGATAGTTGTTCTGCGCAATGGCGCGGCAGAGACGAGGAAAGTCCGCGAAGGCCGTGTTGGCGGAGAGCGCCAGCACGACGAGAATCGAAGCCATGGAAATGTAATAAAACACGCCTCTACCTGAGACCGCTGCTAGCAGCAGGGAAAGAACACTTTGGTAGCCTGGCTCGCCGGGAACTGTGGCCGGAATGCCGTACATGCGAACGAGATAGGCGATTCCGGCGAGAAGAATCATCAAGAGAACGATGATTACGGTGAGAGTGCGGCGAGCTGTGGTAACCACCGGTTCGCGAAAAGCTTTCACGCCATTGCTGACGGCTTCGACACCGGTCATCGCGGTGCAGCCGCTGGCAAAGGCTTGCAGGATGATCCAAACGCCGGGCAGAGCCGTAGCTTGCGTAATTCGGGGAAGGGGTTCGACTGGAATGGGATGGCCGCCGGAAAGAAGCGTCTTAAACAAGCCGATAAGGATGGCGGCAAGAAGCGTGCCTACAAACAAATAGGTGGGAGCCATGAAGACCAACCCGGTGTCACGCATGCCGCGAAGATTGATCAGCGTGATGAGGACCAAAATTCCCAGGCAGATCGATAAGGTGTGGGATTGCAGGCTTGGAACTGCTGAAACTAGCGCACCCACACCAGCAGAAATGCCCACGGCGACGGTCAGGATGTAATCAATCATGAGCGCAGCGGCGGCCAGAAGCCCGGCGCTGACTCCTAAGTTCTGGCGCGCGACGGTGTAGGAGCCCCCGCCACCGGGATACGCATGGATGGTTTGCCGGTACGAAAAATAAACGATAGCGAGCAGGACGATGATGCTCGCGCTGATGGGAATCATGTACGCGATTCCCGCTGCGCCGAGCGGAATCAGCAGGGTGAGAGCAGCTTCGGGACCGTAGGCCGCGGAGCTCAGCGCATCCAGGCCGAATATCGGAATGCCCGCGGCGGTACCGATGCATTCTGCTCGCGCTTGGTCCGAAGCAAGCGGCTTGCCCAAAAGCAAATCGAGCAAAGACATGGACGCATTGTCCTATAACTCGGAGGAATTGCAGAAAACGAATTTGAAATGCGGAGTTGTGAAGGGAGTATAAAGCGGCATTCCTCGTTCGTTATTGTTCTGAACCTGGATTCCGAAATCGAAGAGAGATTCCTCGACTGCGCAGGCCCACGCGTTCGCAAGAGCGAACGCAAAAGAAAATGTTGGTCTGCTACGCTCGGAATGACACGCCGGGAGGAAGTTATTCGTAGCGCAAGGCGATCAGAGGATCGACGTGAGAGGCGCGGCGGGCAGGGATATAGCAGGCGGCGAGGGCGACAAGCCCGAGGAGCAACGCTACCCCGAGAAAGGTCAGCGGATCGCGCGCGGTGACACCATAGAGCAGGCTCGCTACCCATTGCGACGCGACCAGCGCCACGATGATTCCAATCAGGCCTCCGATCACGGTGAGCCGCACGCCCTGTCCGATGACAAGCCGCAATATATCCCCACGCAATCCGCCAAGCGCCATGCGAATGCCAATTTCGCGCGTGCGCCGCGCCACCACGTACGAGAGCACGCCATAGAGTCCGAGCGCGGCCATCAGCGCCGCAAGCAGCGCGAGCGAAACCGAAAGCGTCGCGACCAAGCGGGAATCGAACATCGAATCGCTGATTTGTGCAGTGAGCGCGCGCATGTTGTTCACCGGCAAATTCGGATCAAGCCGGCTAATAGCAGAACGGAGTGTCGCGACCATGGGTTCTGGCTCGCGGTCGGTGCGCACGTAAAACGTCAGTTCGCCCAAATGCGGTTCCTGCGAATATGGCATGTACATGAAAGGCACGATATGGCTTCGCGGGCCGCCCCACTTGCTGTTTGCGACGACTCCTACGATTTCGATATCGGGATGAACGTTGTTTCCCGCGCCGCGGGCAATGTGCAGGCCGATGGGATTGTGCCCAGCGAAGAAGCGCTGTGCCAGCTTTTCATTGATGATGCACACCTTGGGACTCGCTGGGCCGTCCTCTTCGGTGAATTCCCTTCCGGCGATGAGTGGAATGCCCAGAGTGGAGAAATAATTCGGGCCAACATAGGTCGCGAGGACGTTGGTGTCTTCATCAGGCTTCATCACATAACCCTGCGGCGTAATGTTGAACCCCATATCGTCGTCCGAGAAGATCGGAATCGTGGAAAGGCTCACAGAGCGCACGCCGGGCAGTGCGGAAATTTCAAGCCACGCACTATCGGCAAATTGCAGCGTCTGAACAGGCGTATCGCTGTTCAAAGCCGGGGAGACGGAAAATTGCAGGACATGATTGGCGTTCACACCTAGATTCGTGTGCTCGAGATTCGCAAGCGTGCGCGCGAAAAGTCCAGCTGCGGCGAGCAGCACTGCGGTGAGCGCGACTTGCGCAATAATCAAAAGTTTGCGCAGGCCGACGCTGGAATGCCTTTCGGAAATACTAGAGCCTTGCTCTTTGAGCGTGGAGTGCAAATCCACGCGCGTGGCGCGCATCGCCGGGGCTAGGCCGAATAGGATACTGGTTGCGAGGGTGAGCGCAATTGCAAACCATAGCACGCGAAAATCGAGCTTGTTCCCGAGACCGAGCATGCCATGACCTGGCGGAATTGCGCCAACCATCGCGTTCAGACACCACGAAGCCAGTGCGATTCCCGCTGCGCCGCCAGCAATGGCAATCAGCAAACTCTCGGTGAGCAGGTGGCGAATCAACCGCGCACGGCCTGCACCCAATGCCAAACGTACGGCGACTTCGCGCTGCCGAGCTTCCCCGCGCGCCACCAGTAATCCGGCAAGATTCGCGCAGGCAATCAGGAGCACCAATCCAACCATGCTCATCAGAACCAGCAGCGGCTCTTCTGTGTCGCTTTGCAAGACCAGGCGTCCGCGCGCGCCGCTGATTAGCAGGAGCGGTTTGGATGTGTATCTGGTCAAGAAATCACGGCCAAAGCCACCGCGCACCTTCGCGTCCTCTTTCAGAAGGGATGTGTAAATCGCCTGCAGCGAGGCTTGTGCCTGAGCTTGTGATATTCCCGGCTTCAGGCGGCCGACGACAGGCAGCCAGAAATCGTTATGGTCCTCAAGCGGGAGGCCCTCCGTCGGCATCATTTGTGATTTCATCGTCACGGGAATGAAAATGTCCGGTATCTCTCCGATCTGCACGCCGTGGAATCCTTTGCGCGCAACGCCGACTACGGTGAGTGGGACCCCGTTCACGAGTAGCGGCTTGTTGAGGATGGATGGATCTGCGCCGAATTGCCGCGACCAGTAGCCGTAGCTCAACACCGCGACAGTATTGGCGCCAGGCGCAGTTTCGTCGGCTGGGGTGAACACACGGCCAAGCGAGGGTTGCACTTCGAGCGTCTGAAAATAGTTTCCGCTCACTAGGGCCCCGTGTGCGCTTTGTGTCGCTCCTTGCCCGGAAACGTTAACGGCGATGCCGCGGTATGCCAGCAAGCCCGAAAAAACGGTCGCCTGCTCGCGGAGGGCTTTATATATGGGGTACGAAAACGACTGCGCGCAATTATCAATGTCGGACCAACAGTGACCGTTATCTGGCCCGGGTGAGCGCAACACTACAAGACGTTCGGGATCTGGCACCGGCAAATTGCGCAGCAGGATCTGGTCGGTGAGTGAAAAGATGGCGGTGTTGGCGCCGATACCGAGGGCGAGGGTGAGGACGGCGACGGAAGTGAAGCCGGGAGATTTGCGCAGCATGCGGAAGGCGAAGCGCAGGTCTTGAAGCAGCGTATCAAGGAAGGCGAGGCCACGGCGTTCGCGATAGCTCTCTTTCGTTTGTTCGAGGCCGCCGAAGTCGAGCAGGGCCTGGCGACGGGCTTGCTCTTGGCTCATGCCTTGGGCTAGGTTGCGCTCGATGGCCATCTCCAAATGTGAACGCAGTTCGGCGTCGAGGTCACGGTCGAGGTCACGGCGCCGAAAAAGCGCGAGAAAGCGGGCAGCCAGCGTTCGAATGAATTCGGTCATGAGGCAGCCTTTCGCACGCGGTTCATGAGGTAGCCTTGAGCACGCGATTGATTACGGCGGCCATTTGGTTCCAACCTGCGGCTTCTTCCTGAAGCTGCCTGCGGCCTCTTCGAGTGAGCGAGTAAAACTTGGCGTTGCGATTCTTGTCGGAGACGCCCCACTTGGAAGAAATCCAGCCGCGCTGTTCCAAGCGCAGCAGAGCGGGATAGAGAGTGCCCTGGTTGAGGCGGAGGACGTCTTCAGAAACCTGCTGAATGCGCTGGGCGATGCCGAAGCCGTGCATCGGTCCCAGGGTGTCCAGAGTTTTCAGGACCAGCAGGTCCAAGGTACCTTGCAAGACTTCCGCTTTCGGGGGCATATCGCTCCTTTAGACGATCAACAGGAAGAATGGTCACCAGAAATACCACGGTTCCTGTTGAGGGTCAACAGGACAATGTGGTTCGTTTTGATGAGCTAACGGGGAGCGGCGAAAAGAGGCGCAGTCACGAAGCGCACATCCGCGATACCAGAAATTCTTTCCTCAAAGTTCCAAGAGAGATTCCTCGCGTGCGCAGGCCGGCGCGTTCGTAGGACGAACGCGGAAGAAAAGTCGGCCTGCTACGCTCGGAATGACATTGAAGAGTGTCGAGTGTAGTTGAAAAAAACATAGCCACAATCTCGGCCTCATTCATAACGCAGGGCGACCATCGGGTCGACGCGCATGGCGCGGCGCGCGGGAATGTACGACGCGAGAAGCGCGACCGCAGAGAGCAGAACGGCGACAGCGACAAAGGTCAGCGGGTCGGTGGCGCTGATACCAAAAAGAAGTGAAGACATCAGGCGCGTAACGGCCAGCGACACAGCAACGCCAATCAGCACGCCTGTAATGGCGAGGCGCCCACCTTCGCCTAAAATCAAGCGCAAGACGTCGCTGCGCTCTGCGCCCAGGGACATGCGAATGCCGATCTCCTGCGTGCGGAGCGTCACGGAATGCGTTACTAGCCCATAAATTCCGACAGCCGCGAGCGCTAGCGCCGCCGTGGCAAACAGCCCTGCAAGCAGCAAAAGGAAGCGCTTCTCCGACAGCCATCCGCCCATTTCATCTGCAAACGTGGAAAACTTCACCGGAGCATCGGGAGCGAGATCGTGGAAGATGCGCCGCGCGGCGGCGACAACCGGGCCGGTGCCAGCATCTGTGCGCAACAGGATGGTCGGCGAAGAGTTACCGCTCAGGCCTCGCTGCGCATAGTCCACGTAGATAACCGGGCTCAAGGGGCGGTCGAGTCCCTCCGCGCGGACGTCGCCCACGACTCCGACAATCGTGAGCGGTTTCAAATTTCCGTCCATGTTGCCGAATTCGATGACATGGCCGATGGGATCCTCATTCGGCCACTGCTGCCGTGCCAACGATTCGCTAATGACGGCGACATGAAGCGAATCGGGGCCATCCCGCTCATCGAACAAGCGTCCCCGCAACAGCGGGATTCCGGCCGTCCGGAAGTAGTCGGCGCTTGTGGCGCAATAGAGCGCGTCGCCCACGTTCTTAGGGTTCTGCTGCGTGAAGCGTCCCCATTCATCGAAGCTTCCAGGCGGTTTTTGGCCATCGAGAATCAGAAATTGGCCATTGGCAAACCCGCTGGCGATAGGAAGGCCACCAGTGAAGCCTGCGGACTGGACGCCAGGTATGCCACGGAGGCGAGACAAAACGCTGTCAATCAGTTGTATCTGTTGAAGGGATGCCTTATAGGTCTGTGGCCTTGTCGGCAGGAAGGTGGCGAGGATCAAGTGCTCCCCGTTGAGTCCCGGATTGACGGAAATCAGGCTCAGAAAACTGCGGCCCAATAGTCCGGC
>JAWOLO010000580.1:0-3363 GCA_033853375.1 Terriglobia bacterium | reverse complement strand
CTGCTTTTCCTCCTTCCTGCAGGCCTATTTGCTGACCAAAGCCACGCGCCGCAAACACCGCAAACCGCAGAATTTTGCGGCGACTGCCACCGCGCCATCTACGAAGGCTGGAAGCAATCGGCGCACGCCACAGCCATGGAAAGCCGGCTCTTTCAAGATGCGCTGAAGATGGCGGAGTCGGATTTCAATGGCGATGCCCGGCGAATTTGCCTGCGCTGTCATTCCCCCCTGGCGGCTTCAAGCGGCGATCTCGCGTTGGTCCGCAAGGTCAGTTGGGAAGGAATTACCTGCGATTACTGCCACTCCGTGCAGGAGGTCACGCCGACACGCATCAATCCTGTCGCCCGCGTGGAGTTCAACGGTGTCAAGAGCGGGCCATCCACAGACGCCGTTTCGCCTGTGCACGGCACGCGATTTTCCAAGGTGCACACCACGTCGCTCCTTTGCAGCACCTGCCACGAATATCGCAATGCGCTGGGTTTCCAGGTGCTCACCACTTATTCGGAATGGGAGAAGAGCCCCTATGCAAAGAGCGCTCAGCAGTGCCAGTCCTGTCATATGTACGCCGTGCAGGGAAAGATAGTCGATGTCCGGGTCACAACCGCCTCCAGCGACGGCATCAACGTGCACCGCATGCCGGGCAGCCGCTCGGTCGACCAGCTCAACCGCGCGATCCAGTCCCAAATCTTCACCGCGCGGCAAGGCGATAAGGTGAAAGTCGTCGTGAGACTGACCAACGCCGCAGCAGGGCATTACGTCCCCACAGGCTCGCCGATGCGCAAACTCATTCTGGAAGTTCGCCTGGATCCCTTTGGGGATGGGCAGCAGCAGCGCGTAGAGCGCGTTTATGCGCGCACGATTCAAGACCAAAAGGGAACAATACTGCAACGTGAGCACTTGGCCTTCTTGAAAGGCGCGAAGGTCGTTGAGGACACGCGGATCGCTCCGAAAGAGACGCGCACCGAGACATTTGCGTTTGATCTGCCCGCAGGCCGCCGAGCCAGGGTGGAAGCGAATCTCTACTATTACTATTCGCCGATGGCCGTGACCGAAGCCGAACAAAAGATTCGCTTCGTGGCTATGTCGCGGCTCGTTCAATAAAGTTCTTTTTTCTATGATGGTGCTTCTTCCTTCCTAGTGGGCCTCCATAACTTCTTGAAATCGAAAGTCTTGCAGGCGTCCGGGACGACATTTAAAATTCTGCTTGACTCTGACGTTACGTCAGAGTTGAACCTGCCTTTGTAGAACAGGCTTTAGCCTGTTCTTCGATGAGGGGAGTTCCAGGTGACCAAGCTTTATCACGTCCAGGAATTTTCCAAACTCGCGGGAGTGACGGTGCGCGCTTTGCACCATTACGACCGCCTGGGGTTGCTTAAGCCCAACCGCACCGAGGCCGGCTATCGCCTTTATCACCTTCGCGATCTCGAGCGGCTGGAACAGATTGTGGCCCTGAAGTTCCTGGGAATTCCTCTCAAGCAGATCCGGCGAATGTTCCAGCGCGACTCTTCCGAGATGTCCGACTCTCTGCAAATGCAGCGGCGAGTATTGGAAGAAAAGCGGCGGCTCCTGGATTGCGCCATTCGCGCTATCGAAGAAGCCGAGAAAGCCACTGCGCCCGGGAACCGGCCGGACTCTGCCATCTTGAAAAAAATCATCGAGGTGATCGAAATGCAGGACAACATGGACTGGTCGAAAAAGTATTACAGCGAAGAAGCGCAGGCCAAGATCGAGGAGCGCAAAAAGCTTTGGTCCCCGGAGAATCAGGAGCGCTGGTCGAAGGAATGGTCGGACCTCTTCCGCGACGTGGAAGCGGCCCTCGGCGAGGATCCCGCCGGCGCCAAAGCCCAGGCTTTGGCGGCACGCTGGAAAAAACTCGTGGAAGGCTTCACTGGCGGCGACCCGGAAATCACTGCGGGCCTTCGCAAAATGCATCAGGACCGCCCCAACTGGCCGGCGAGCATGCAGCAACGGATGCAGCCGTTCAGCAACAAGAAAGTCTGGGAATTTATCCAGAAAGCCTTCGCTGCAGGAAAAGCGACGAACTAATTCTCGTTTTCTAAGAGCGTTGGTTTAGGCTCCCTGCAAGGAAAGGGCACGGCTGTGCCCTTTCCTGCTTTGGGATATTTCAGCGGCTCGTAACTCGCGTCTGGGCGTGGATCCAAATCCTTTTTTCTTGCCACTCGCCACTCGTTTAACCTGCTTGCCCCGAGTTTCGAGGGGAGCGCCGTTGAAGGGTCACTCCCCACTTTGATTTGAACTGAGGCAAACACACGTCAGGCCGAACAAATGGCGTGGCAGGTATAATGCCCACCTATGTTGTCTACCGCGTCCATCGTCAAGCGAGGCTACAGCCTGGCCACGCGGGTTTTCCCGCGCTGCAGCATGATTTCGCAGGCCATTGCGTTCAATCTCTTCCTGGCGTTTTTTCCCACCTTGCTGTTTGCTGTCGCCGTGGCCACCACGCGGTTCGGCGGCAAAACCAGCTTACTCGACATGATCCGGGACCTGACGGAATTTCTTCCGCCCAGCAGCCAGGGCATCGTTTCGGAATTTCTCGTCAATCGTGGGCCACAGGCATGGAAAGTTGCCGTGTTGGGCTGGTCCGGTACGCTGCTCGCGGGCTCGCAGGTCATGAAGCTCGTGATGGAAGGCATTCACATTATCTATGGCGACCAAGAAAAACCCGGATTTGTGCACCGCCAGCTTCGCGGCCTGCTGCTCCTGCTGATCACCATGGTTCCTTTGCTCGGTGCTGTGATTCTAGGTGTCTTAGGCAGGCCTCTTCGCCTCTGGATCGCGCGCGAAACCGGCCAGCATTCCATTGGGCAGGGCTGGTGGACTTTCTTTTTTTCCCTGAGCGCGATGCTTCTGGCCATGATGGCCTTGACGGTGATCTACCGTGTGGCGCGCCCCAGGGAAGACAGCTTGCGCAATGTGCTACCCGGCGCCGCCGTAGCGACGCTGCTCTGGTGGATTTCTGACGTTGTGTTCGGCGCCTATGTACGGCGCGTGCCTTATGGCATCGTCTATGGGGGTCTCGCCGCGGTCATCGGCTTGATCATTTGGATGGAGCTCTCCGCGGTCATTATTTTTATGGGCGCGGCCTGGAACGCGGAATTAGCCGCGAGCCGCAAACGGGAGCAGGGCTATGCATGAACAGTTCACCTGGAGTGCGGCAGCCCGGCTTGTCCTGAGCGCAGTCCAAAGGCTGCCGCTTTCTTTCGTTCGAGCTTTCAGCTAGCTTTGTCAAGTTTCAACTGGTGAGACCATGCGAGAGCAGTTGGTGAAGGTGGAAACCTATTCAGGCTACAAGGCGGACGAGCGCCCCCTGCGCTTGCATCTGGGCGAGCGCACGCTAGAAGT
>JAWOLO010000579.1:0-4119 GCA_033853375.1 Terriglobia bacterium | reverse complement strand
GTGATTTTGTCGAGGCGGCGCTGGTGGCGTCCGCCGAGGTAGGCGGTGGCCAGGAAAACTTGAACCATCTCAATGGCGACTTCGCCGGTGACGATGCGTCCGCCGAGTGCAAGGACATTGGCGTCGTTGTGTTCTCGCGCAAGGCGCGCGGTATTCACGTCATGCGCCACGGCCGCGCGGATGCCGGGGATTTTGTTAGCGGCGATGGAAATGCCAATCCCGGTTCCGCAGACGGCGATGCCCAAGTCCGCCTGTTTCGAGACTACATGTTCGCCGACCGCTTTGCCGTAGTCCGGATAATCGACCGATTCTTCGGAGGAAGTTCCCAGGTCGCTTACCGCGTAGCCCAAGCTCTCCAAATGTTTGCGAATGATTTCCTTGACGGAAAATCCGGCGTGGTCGGAACCGATGGCAATACGCGGCTTGGCAGGAGTGTTGCTCACGAGCACCAATGTGGATTCTAGCGAAAGCGCCTAGACTCCGCAATGCTGCCATCGTGCGGACTGCTGTTCCAATCTTCGCTCGAAGATTTCTCTGCCATCGTGCTTCTTGGCGAATGGTATAGTTGCCGCCATCCGTTAGATTTCATCGAAGGAGCTTTTTTCCATGATTTTGGCGGAAAGCAGATTCCTCGCTACGCTCGGAATGACAACTTCGGTACATTTACGGCAAGCCTTTAAGATCTTAATCTGCCTTGCACTCTTAGCGCATTTGGCGGGAAACGGCTTGCTTTTCGCGCAGGAGAAGAATCCTTATGCTGGTGACGCGAAAATCGCCAAGCTCGGCGAGTACCAGTTTCGATTGAACTGCGCGTTTTGCCATGGGTTGGGCGCGCGCGGAGGAGGCCGAGGGCCGGATTTGACGCGCGCGCAGAAACGTCATGGCAACTCCGACGCGGAAATGTTCCACAACATTCACGACGGCATCCCTGGAACGGCTATGCCTGCAGCGACCAATGGCGGCATCGGCGTGGGCATGAGCGACGAAGAAATCTGGCAGGTGGTTACTTATTTGCGCAGCGTGCAGGTGAAAGCTCCGGCGCAGCCCGCAGGAAATGCCGCGCGCGGCAAAGAGCTTTTCAACGGTTCGGGAGGCTGTTCCACCTGCCACATGATCGAAGGGAAGGGAGGCCGACTTGGTCCTGACCTCACCACCGTGGGAGCCTCTCGCTCGACGGAATATCTGGTCGAATCCCTACGCAATCCCAGCCGGCGCTTGGCGCAAGGCATCTTCGAAGCGATGAAAGAATTTCCTCAGGAATATGAATCGGTATCGGTTGTGACTTCTGATGGAACGAAGCTTAACGGGATCGTGTTGAACCAGGACCAGTTCACTTTGCAAATGCTGGATACACGCGAGCAATTGCATGTGTTTGAAAAGGACAAGTTGCGCTCGGTCGAAACGCGGCGCGAATCCGCGATGCCCGCTTACGACCAGAAAACGCTGAGCGACAAGGATCTGCAGGACCTGATTGCCTACCTGCAGAGCGTAGGTGCGCAATGAAACGTGAGTCGGCAGTGCTGCAAACGAAAAGCGGATTCCTCGGCCGCCTGCCTGCGCAGGCAGGCAAAAAACGCGGCCTCGGAATGACAATCACGAGAAATGCGAAATATGTTTTGTTGGCCGGAGCAGTTTGCATCGTGCCGAGAACGCTCGCGCAGGTCACGCCGCAGAGATTGCTGGATTCCGCTAAGGAGCCGCAAAACTGGCTGATGTATTCCGGCGACTATGCGGGGCGGCGGTACAGCACGCTCGAGCAGATCAGCACTGCAAACGCGGCGTCGCTCGTGCCCAAATGGGCTTACCAAACTATGGCGGGCGGAAAATTTGAAACTACTCCGCTCGTCGTCGATGGCGTGCTCTACGCTACCGGTGCCGATGATCGTGCGTTTGCGCTCGATGCGCGTTCCGGTCGGCCCATCTGGCAATATCAACGCGCGCTGCCGCCGGACATTCGTCCCTGCTGCGGGCGAGTCAATCGCGGACTGGCGATTCTTGGTGACAAAGTTTTTCTCGGCACGCTCGACGCGCATTTGATCGCGCTCGACACAAGAACGGGCAACGTCCTGTGGGACGTGGGCACGTCGGAGTACAACAAGGGCTACAGCATCACGCTGGCGCCGCTGGTGATCAAAAATCTTGTGCTCATTGGCGTTTCGGGCGGCGAATATGGTATTCGCGGCTTCATTGACGCTTACGATGCCGCGACCGGCGCGCGCAAATGGCGCTTCTACACCGTTCCGGGCCCCGGCGAGCCCGGCCATGAGACCTGGGAAGGCGATTCGTGGAAAATCGGCGGCGCGCCCGCGTGGATCACCGGCACGTACGATCCCGTGACGAACACGACGTTCTGGACCACGGGCAATCCTTCACCTTCGAATCGGGGAGAAGGCCGCGCCGGCGACAATCTCTACAGCAATTCCTTGCTCGCCCTTGATCCAGACACTGGGAAACTCAAATGGCATTTTCAATTTACCAAGCATGACGAACACGATTACGATGCAACACAGGTTCCTGTTCTTGTGGACGACGGCGACCGCCATCTGATTGTGCAGGCCAATCGCAACGGATTTTTTTATGTGATTGATCGCAGCAATGGGAAGCTGCTTTCCGCGACTCCGTACGGCAAAGTCACTTGGAGTAATGCGAAAGACGCGAGCGGTGTTCCCATCGAACGCAAAGAAGCTTCGCCGACTCTGACCGGAGTGCCGGTTTGTCCTGGCGCGATCGGCGCGACGAACTGGATGTCGCCGACGTATGATCCACAAACAAAACTTTTGTACGTCACCGCGCGCGAACAGTGCGACATTTTCAGCACCGCGCCGCAGCCGTACGATCCGGGCCACGCGTTTTACGGCAGCGCGTATTTTCCCAACGACGATGCGCAGCCGTTTTGGGGCGCGGTCCGCGCGATCGATCCAGCCACGAGCCAGATTAAGTGGGAGCTCAAACATCTCTCGCCGTCTTGGTCGGGAGTGCTTTCTACCGCAGGCGGACTCGTTTTCACTGGCGACGCGGAGGGCAATTTCATGGCGCTAGACGCGGCATCAGGAAAAATTCTGTGGCATTTCCAGTGCGGCGCGTCGGTTTACGCTGGGCCCATGACTTACGCGATCGATGGCAAGCAATACGTCGCCATCGCAGCAGGAACCGCGCTTTTTGCGTTTGGCTTGCCTTGAAATCCGCCGGGATTTGTCCCGATGGAAGCGCTGCCCGCTTCGAACTTCTAAGGACCTAGCCGCTCAAATACCACTTTGAACACATTCTGCTCCGATGGTACTGGTGGTCCATCGCATGAGGGGCCCGACGACGGCTATCCTTGAGAAAGATTGCGGGTGAGTTCTGATTTGCTTGCAATCCGGCGGGGGGCGCTTCCATGAACTTTCGGACCAGGGCCACTGTCTCAATCTTCTTCGCGCTCGCGCTGGATTCCGCTGCGCGAGGGCAGGCGCCCGTACAAACATCCTCGCAGGCGACGGCGCCGCCAGCGGACGATGACTTCTACGCCCTTCGCGAGCCTGCCGCTGCGGGGGACCCGCAAGCAGAATTCGCGCTCGGGAATTATTATTTTCGCAATCGGCACCTGACACTGGAACACGCTCAGGCTCTCGCTTGGTACCGCAAATCCGCTGACCAGGGCTACGCACCCGCTGAGAATCAGCTTGGCACCATGTACCAGCATGGTTTTGGCGTGGTGCGCGATTTCAAGCTGGCGCTAACTTACTTTCGTAA
Source organism: Terriglobia bacterium (assembly GCA_033853375.1). Classification (GTDB taxonomy): domain Bacteria; phylum Acidobacteriota; class Terriglobia; order Acidiferrales; family UBA7541; genus Acidiferrum. The sequence goes on along the minus strand of JAWOLO010000579.1, from coordinate 387 downwards.
GGCCGCGGACCAGGGCTATGCGCCCGCGCAGTTCAACCTAGGCGTGATGTACGAGAGCGGGAACTACGGGGTGAAGCGCGATTACAAACAGGCCTTCGCTTGGTATCGTAAGGCCGCAGAGCAGAACTTTTCGGATGCAGAAAGGGAAGTCGCCTACTTTTACCAGTGCGGATTTGGCGTCAAACGCGACTACGGCCAGGCGCTGGCCTGGTATCGCCGCTCCGCAAACCATGGCAGCGCTATGGCCGAAAACCAGCTCGGTTACTTTGCGGAGGAAGGATGGGGTGAGCCCCAGGATTACTCCGAGGCCCTCACGTGGTATTACAAAGCCGCGGAACACGGCAACGATAACGCCCAAGAAAACCTTGGCTACATGTTTCAAAACGG
>JAWOLO010000578.1:0-8141 GCA_033853375.1 Terriglobia bacterium | reverse complement strand
TTCGAGCGCTGGCTCGCGAAACGCCTTCCTATCGTCCGCCAAGACATCGCGCTGAAACACCAGCACATGGCCGAAGCCGCATTTCCCTTCTTTCGCGCCACCTTTTACCGCTGGCTCCAGCTCTGGCCCGAAATCTGCCCTGACTTGGCCAAAGCCCCTTCCGTTCTCGCCGTCGGAGACTTGCACATCGAAAACTTCGGCACCTGGCGCGACGAAGAAGGCCGCCTCATCTGGGGCGTGAATGACCTCGACGAAGCCTGGCCAGCCGCATACACCTTGGATCTCGCGCGCCTAACAACCAGCGCCTATTTGGCTGTTTCCGCCGAGCATCTGGACGTGACACGACGGGAAGCTGCCGAGGCCATTGAGGAAGGCTACCGCGATGCGGTGGCCGCGGGCGGCAAGGCCTTCGTCCTGGCCGAGCACCATCAATGGCTGCGGCTGCTTGCGCTGAGCAAGCTCCGCGATCCCGTGCGCTTCTGGGAAAAGATGCAGCAGTGCCCGCCGTACACTGCAAAACCGCCTGCTGAAGCGCGCAAGCTCATCGAGGCATCCCTTCCTGACCCTTGCCGCGCCTACCAATTGAAGCGTCGAATCGCCGGACTCGGCAGCCTCGGACATCCTCGAATTCTCGCTCTATCGTCCTGGCAGGGCGCCTTCATCGCCCGCGAAGTCAAAGGCATCCGCACCTCCGCCTGGGCCTGGTACAAAAACGGCTCCGCGGGAGAACTCTATGGCGCGAAACTGGTGAATTCGGCCATTCGAGTGAAGGACCCCTGCGTCCACTTCCACGGCCATTGGCTGGTGCGCCGGCTGGCGCCCGATTGTTCGCGCATCGAGCTTTCTTCTCTCCCCCAAGAACGAGACGAAGCACGCCTGCTCTACGACATGGGCTGGGAAACCGCCAACATGCATTTCGGCAGCCCCAAAGCCATCGCCCATGTGAAGCGCGACCTCGCTTCGCGCCGGGGCCGCTGGCTGCACAAAGCCGCCAAAGCCATGTTCAAAGCCACACTCGAAGATTGGGAAAACTGGCGCACCGGTTGGAAAAAGGCCACAAACAAGAAAGAAAACTGACGCGACGACGCCGCAACTCGATCGAATTAGCGGTTGAAATCTGACGCAAGAAAGTACAAATCACCTAGGACCAACGATTCAGAAAGTACTACCTGTCCCGCACGCAACCCTTACAACGCCGGTCCTGCTGCACCAAGACTGTCCTCCCGTTCAGTAGATTCTCCGTAAAACATCATGTACGTTCCAAAATGACTGGGAAATGGGAACCTTTCTCGCAACCGTCGTGCTTGGCCGTTCCGCTGATATCCTGGCTTCGCGGAACATTTCTTCTAGAGCTCTTGAATATAGGTCGGCGCGCACGCCCTCCGCGCTGCGCGGGAATCACCCCATTCCTCGAATTCCAATTCTCCACAACCCCGAATCGCCCGGGGCGGATGAGGTGAGACGATGATGGATACCGAAGCTTTTCGGGAGTTCAAGACCGGCTTGACCCTCCTCCGCGACAGACATGCGGAGAAGGCCCTTCCCCACATGCGCCGCGCCGTAGAACTCGAAAAAAACAATCCTTACTACATGTCCTATTTGGGCGTGGTTCTCGCGCGCTCGGAGGGAAAATGGGGCGAAGCCGAGCGGCTCTGCGACTCCGCCGTTCGCATGAAGAGAAATCAAGCGCAACTCTACTTAAATTTGGCGGAAGTTTACGCCGCTGCCGGCAGACGCGAAGATGCTCGCGAGGCATTGGAATCCGGCTTGAAATTTGCGCGGCGCGACGTGCGCCTGACTATCGCCATCAACAAGCTTACGCAACGGCGCCCTCCGGTTTTGAGCTTCCTCTCGCGCAGGCACCCCTTGAACCGCCAGCTCGGCATGCTGCGCCACCGCACGATGCGGTTATTCGGACAGGCATCGTAACGAGTTCTCTCCACCCCCAAACACAAGGACGGGCGTCCCAAGCACCTGGGACGCCCGCTCTTGTTTCTGCCGATATCTGATTCGGTCTGAGTTGGCAGCCGCTAAGGCCGTTCAGCTTCTTCGTTATCTTCCCGCCCGAAATGTCGGCTGTTAGCTCAAAAAGGTGTGCTGGTGCCGAAATTGTACGAGTGCTGAATCCCCATCTCCATCAGGATCTTGATCCCAATGCCAAACATGCCCGTCGGCAAAACGTCCCGCCGCACAACCTCCGCCAGATACTCGCGATTCAGCGACGCAGGGTCGTTCGAATACGGCATGGTCACAAAAAGCCGCAAGCCTACCTCGTAGCCGACCTCGCTAGTCTGAAAATAAACGCCCGACCGGGAGACGCTCATCGAACCGCGCAAGTCCTCAAAATGCGGCTTCTTGGGATCCGAAGGCCGGATCCGCATGAGCTGCGTAATCCGGCAGCGGCGATTACCCCGCCTTTCGGCTTGGGTTGTAGCCGATTTGGTCACTGCTTCTGCTTCGGGTTTCTTGGTCATCATTGCACGCACTAGCTCAGAGTGGGACGCCATGGCGCAACCGACTTTCCGGACGGATTCTTCCTGTTGGTCCAAGAGAAGTCTATTGCCCTGGCGACAAAAAAACCTATAGCGAGATCGTACTCGGAAGGGAGTGGGACCCCGCAGCAGAATAGTAGTACGGAGGTACCACGAAAGGAAGCCGGGGGTGAGGAAAAAGTGAGGACGAAATGGGGAAAACGGAAACCGGAAAAGCGGCGAGTCCCAATTTGGAGTACCTAAACGGGAGCAGAAACCAAAAAGGAGAAGCTCCGTTGCCTCTGACAGCACTTCGACAAAAACTTAAATATCTTTCAGCGCAACAAGTTACAGCTGGGCCTGGAAACTAGAGGCAAATGCCATTTGCGGTTGAGAAGTTGCTACCAACAAAAGAAAGCACAGCATTTCCACAACAAAGTAACACCAAAGGGGCAGTGGGGCTCAGAGTTCAGCAAGGGAGGGGGACTCGGATTATGGGCACGGCCACGCGGCGGGTCTTGCAAGTCGTTGAGCGCGCGAGGACGGCAAGCAGATCCAACCGCAACGGGCACACCAATGGGGGAACAAATGGAAACGGCTCTCATAGCAACGGCGGGGCGCAAAAACGGCAAAAACCCCGTGTGGTTGTTTCCGCAGAGAATCGCCTGCTGCGGGAGGCCCTTTCGCGCATGTTGAGCAAGAGCGGCGACATCGAAGTCATCGAAGGAGAATCTTCAGAACCGGCTTACACAGAAAATCTGCACCCCGAAGAGGGAGAGATTCTCCTGCTGTCTTCCAAGGGAGATTTGGATCAGGACCTCGACGCGATTCGCAAAGTACGCTCCTCAACGCCGGAAGTGCCGGTCCTGCTCATAGACGGCACGGGCGACGAAACGAACTTCCTGCAATGCATCCGCGCAGGCGTTCGTGGTTACCTTCCACGCGACGCCTCCGCGGAGGACGTTGTCGGAGCCGTGAAAGCCGTCCACGAAGGGAAGGCGGTTTGCCCGGGCGCGCTCTGCGCAATCCTCTTTCGCTATCTGGAACGCGAGGCCACCTGTTTCCCTTCTGCGACTGTGCATCAGCGGCTCGGCCTGACGCGTCGCGAACAACAACTCATCCCGCTCGTTGCGGAAGGGCTTACCAACAAGGAAATTGCCAATCGCTTTTGCCTCTCCGAACAAACGGTGAAGAATCACCTCTATCGCATGAAGCAAAAAGTCGGTGCGGGCGATCGTCTTGGCATCGTGCAAATGTGCCGCACCCAAGGCTTCCTGATTTAGTTCCAGATCGTCGGCATCACTTCTTAGCCTCAGACATTTGTTTCTGTTCGTATGCTGCTTCGACGCCGCGGTACTTGCCGCTAACCGCGCGATTTGTCATTCCGAGGCCGCGCCTTTTGCCTGCCAGCGCCTGCCTGCCGCAGGCAGGGCAGGCAGGCGGCCGAGGGATCCTGGCTGAATTCACCGGTCCAGCATAGTCGGTGCGACTCGCAAGCGCTCATTTTCGCAACCCCAGAAAGCCGGATGGCTTCCACTCCTCGGATGCACCAAACACTGGGCCGTGACCGGTGTCACCGCAAGAGTCATCACACCGACGTAAAAGTGCTGGAGGAGTTTCCCATGTCCCACCCTAACGTTTCATCTCCATCGAAAACCACCGCCCCCATCACGATTCACGAACGCTTCGGCATTCAGGGCCATGTCAGCCCCGGCTTTGAGATCCTGCGCGACGCGTTCACCGAGAACTTCCTTCGCCGCCACGAGTTAGGCGGAGCCTGTTGCGTCTTTGTCCGCGGCGAGAAGGTTGTCGACCTCTGGGGCGGCATTCGCAACAAGCTCACCTCCGAACCTTGGGAGCAGGACACCATGGTGGTCGTCCATTCCGCCACCAAAGGTCTGGCCGCCATGACGCTGGCCATCGCTCACTCTCGCGGGTGGCTCGACTACGAACAACGCGTATGCGCCTACTGGCCCGAGTTCGCACAGAACGGCAAGGAACGCATCACCGTCCGCCAGCTCCTCGCCCATCAGGCCGGCTTATTCGCGTTCGATGAGCCCGTCGACCGCAGCGTAGTCGCCAACCTCGACCGCCTCGCGACCGTCCTCGCGCGTCAGAAACCGGCGTGGGAACCCGGTACCCGCCAGGCCTATCACGCCCTCACCCTCGGCTTCTACGAGGGCGAGTTGCTGCGCCGCGTCGACCCGCAGCATCGCAGTTTAGGGCAATTCTTCCAGGAGGAGATCGCCTCACGCCTCGGCGAGGAAGTCTACATCCGCTTGCCGGAGGCCATCCCGAATTCGCGCTTGGCCACGATGGCGCCGCCCACCTTCTTCGAAGTGCTGCGCGGCTTCGGGCCTCGCTTCATGCTGCAAGCCATGAATCCTCACTCCAACATCTACCGCGCGCTAAACACCAACCCTGGCGCGGGCATCTACCAGGACGCGCAGCATATCTACGCCCGCAACCTGGAAGTGCCGTCCGGCAATGCCGTCGGCACCGCCCGAGCTATCGCCCACGCGTACAGCGTCTTCGCCGCCGGCGGGCGCGAACTCGGCTTGCGGCAAGAGACGCTGGACCTCTTGGCCGCTCCCGCGATTCCACCGGCGCGCGGCTTCTACGACGAATGCCTGAAGACCGACGGCGTGCAGTTCTCGCTGGGCTTCATGAAGCCCAGCTCCACGTGGCGCTTTGGCAGCAGCGCCAGCTCGTTCGGCTCGCCCGGCGCGGGAGGCTCACTCGGCTTTGCCGATCCGGCGGCTGGCGTCGGCTACGCCTACGTCACCAGCCAGATGGGAACGAAGTTAACCGGCGACCCGCGCGACATGGCCCTCCGCGACGCGCTCTACTCCGCGCTTCGCGCTGCGCTACGCGCCGCTTCCGCCGCAGCCTGAGAGATGCCGTTCTCCCTGTGGGGGCACGGCATGCCGTGCCCGCGGCTTTCTTTTACCGACGCCATCTCGGCGTTGGGGGGCGGTTTGTTGATTGCCCGAGAGAAATGGAGGTGAACCATGTCTCATCCATCTGCGTTCAAGACTCCCGAAGGCGAGGCCACGTATCTGGCGGCGTATGACGCCGCTCTCAAGCTGTGGCCCGTTCCCTATGAAGAACGGAACATTCCAACTCGCTTTGGAATAACCCACGTTGTTGTCAGCGGCCCCACGGACGCTCCGCCCTTGGTGCTCCTGCATGGGTACATGGCCACGCTCCTGATGTGGTTGCCGAACATCCAGGATTTCAGCAAAGACTATCGTGTTTACGCCATCGACGTTATGGGTCAACCCGGCAAAAGCATCCCCAGCGAACCGATCCGCAATGAAGCAGATTACATGGCGTGGTTGACCGCAACATTGAATGGCCTGAACGTCGATCGCGTCTCTCTGGCGGGCGTGTCGTTTGGTGGTTGGCTGAGCCTCGCCTACACGGTGGCCGAACCGGAGCGCGTTCAAAAGCTTGTACTTCTGTCCGCCGGAGGCCTCTTGCCCATTGCCACGCAGTTCCGTCTGCGTGGCATGCTGATGGTTTTCTTCCCCACGCGCTTCACCGTAAATTCCTTCATGCGCTGGGCGGGACTCGCCGACACTCCCAGCGGGATGGATGCGCGGCCCGTGCTGGACTTGATGTATCTCGGTATGAAGCACTTTCGCATGCCGCAAGACACGACGCGTATCGCTGCACGTCCTTTGTCTGACGACGAACTGCGCGGGATGCGCGTCCCGACGCTGTTCCTCATGGGCGACCAAGAAGTCCTCTGTGACCCGGCAAAAGCGTTGGCTCGCGCGCGCAGGCTCATTCCTAATTTCGATGGAGACCTGGTGCCCTGGTCCAGTCACGGCATGTGCTTCACTCAATATCGCATCGTGGATATGTGTGTCCTCGATTTCCTCAAAGGAACTCGGCCTGTGGGGGAACACCGCGCCCCGCAGCATGTCGCCGCCGCTTAGTCTGCCCGCCGCAGCGTAGGCGCTCTTGTCATCCCGCCTGCCCTGGGTGCAGTCGAAGGGAACCCGGTCGCGCTTGCCCGCGCTAAGCGGGCGTAACACGTTGTCGCGAACGGGGTGAGGCCTGCCCCAGCTTGCCTGCTAGCTGCCCGCGGCAGGCGGGCAAGCAGGCCAGGAATCTGCTTACGCGCCATTTCGTTCCGCCGGGCAGGCGTCTTTCTTTTGAAGGGTCGGCCTTCCGAGGCCGACCGCTTTTCTTGGCTTGCAGCGACGACTTTATGTCGCCACTCCGTGTAAGGCCGTGTAGATTCTCTCTTCGATTCCAAGTACTTCTTTCATGTAGAGACCGGGACATGCGAGGTTTGCCTGGGTGACGGCAGCGAATAGACGCGAGCTCCGTCGTAGGGCTGATCGGAGTGGAACATCCCATAGATGGCGTGTAACAGCTTGCGCGCCACTGCCAGGAGCGCTTGCCGCTTGCTTTTTCCTCGCTGCAACAGGTGCTCATAAAACCCGCGCAGATGCGGCTCATACCGACTGGCCACCAGTGCCGGCATGTACAAGGCATGACGCAGATGGCGGTTCCCCACTTTGCTGATGCGCGTATGCTTGTGCACCGAGGTCCCCGAACTATATTCCCGCGGATCCAGCCCGGCATACGCCACCCACTGCCGCACGTCGCGATCCTCCGGCAGCAGCAGGAGTTCCGCCAGGGTCTGGATCGCGCTGCTTTCTCCGATCCCCGGCACACTCCGCAACAATTGATACCGCTGCTGTAATTGGGCATCGGCCGCGATGCGTTGCAGCGCCTGCTTCCGCAACTGTTCCATGGCCCGCTCGTGAAAGCGCAAGCTCCGGGCGATGTCCTGCCGCACGCTTGCAGGAATCGAGGCCGACACCCCCGCTGCGTGCTGGCGATTTTTCTCCGCGGTGCACAGCGCGGTTAGCGCTTCCAGCCTCCGTGCGATGGCCCACAGGGCCAGCGTGTTCGGCTTCGGACGCACCCACGCCGTGAACGGCATGCGTGCGGCGAACTCCCGCAACACCACCGCATCCAGTCTGTCGTTCTTGCTGCGCTGCATCATGGCTTGCGCAAAATGTCGCACCGCGCGCGGATTTGCCACCATCAGCTCCAACCCTTCCTCCGCGCTGAGTGCCAGCGCCACATCCAACCCGTACAAACCCGTTGCCTCCAAGACCACTCGCACCCGCTTCCCTACGCGCCTGAGAGTGCGCCGCATGGCCCGATGTCCCGCTGCCGTGTTCGCAAACCGACGAAGCTGTACTCCTCCCTTTCCTCCCCAGGCCATCACCAACTCTCCCGCACTGACCTCGATTCCGCAGGCTTCCATCTTGTCCATCACCGCCTCCTGGGAGTAGGCTGAGACTCCGGCTCCCCGACCCTGTGCTGTTTCCAACTGACCTTGTAAATGCAGGCTCGTGGCCTGTGATTCTCCTCAGTTTAGGAAACTAGGGCGGGGGGCCGATCTACACAACAGGCTCACGCCGCATTTCACTGCGGGCCTCAGGGGCGGTCGGCCTCCCCACCGGAGCAACTCGCCATACTCCTCAGCGAGTTTCACCCCGCTGGCAAGATACAAGGGGCGGGGCTTGCCCCGCCCGCCAATTCTTCTTGGTGGTTGAGGACGCCAAAGAATGCTTGGCCCCCTGTTTAGAAAAACGCGAAACTCCGTCCAAAGGGAAATAGCAAATTCGAGAGAGCGTAGTA
>JAWOLO010000577.1:0-7187 GCA_033853375.1 Terriglobia bacterium | reverse complement strand
CAATTGGAAACCGGCACTCGGGATGGGTATCCTGTTTAGCCTCTTTCCTCTGGGTCTGATCCGACTCGTGCTGCGAAACATGCCTCCTGAGAAGGTCCGAGAGGAACCCGAATCGCGCGGCCCAGTGGCGGTCTGGTACGGACTCAACACGCTTGCTTCGTTTAGCCATGAATTCTGGCGTGCCTTTTGCATTGTATCGCTGATTCGTCTAGGTCTTTCAGCGTGGGTCGCCGTACTAATTGTGGCGGTTGTGTATGGGACCTTACGGTTACAGACCAGCGTCGCAAGCGGGCTTGGCTCGGCTACGTTTGGTGGAGCGGCCGGCTTTCTCTTTGTCAATACCGGTTCGCTGCTATCTCCCTTAACGATGGGCCTTATTACGGCGGGAGCTTACCTCTATCAAGTCAGACAGGCATCCTCTTCCAGTGAGAGGTCATGTCCGGTTTGTGGTGCAATCATTCGCCTTTCAGAAGTTCACAGGGCAGTAGATTTCCTTGCTTGCCCTAATTGCGGCGAATCTTTGACAACTGAGAAGAAGGACCTCTGGGTAATCGGCGCATTAAGCTTTGTGGCGGCGGTTTATACAACCAGACATTTAATCTATCGAGATCCCCTCTACATCTTTGTGGCGGAAGGCTTGGCATTCCTTCTTTTTTTTCTTGGGGCTTTCTTGCTTGGATTGTTCGTTCCGCCCAAGTACAAGCGGGTTGGGGGGAAAACTTTTGACAAAACCTTGTCATTATTCCGGACAGATAAGTCTGGCACCGACACGAAGTCTGCCCGAAAATAACCATCCACCTAGTAAAGCATCCTGTATGTCTGCTGATAGCTGGTGATTCTTGGCAATTACCGCCGGCCGGAAAACTGAGCCACTATATAAAGACAATTTGTGCTTGACGTTCGCTTTCTTTTCGCCTAAAGTACCTGTGGAAAAGATCCCGCTGATTTGGAGGTGCACCCATGCCCTTGACCAAGCGGCAAAAAGAAGTTCTCGATTACCTCGTGGCCTTCGAAACGAAGCACGGCTACGCGCCGAGCTTCGAAGAAATCGGGAAAGGCATGAAGCTCACTTCGTTGGCGACGGTGCACAAGCACATCACCACACTGGAGAAGAAAGGCTTCATTCGGCGCGGATATAACCAGAGCCGTTCCATTGAAATCGTGCAATTGCCGAAGCCCGTAAAGGAGCAGGTGATCGAGCGGAAGGTCCAAGAGCTTCCGCTGGTAGGGCGAATCGCAGCCGGGCGCCCGCTGGAAGCGATCGAGGAACGAGAAACGCTGTCGCTGGGTGATTTTGCGCGCGGCGGCAATTCGTATGTCCTGCAGGTGAAGGGTAATTCCATGATTGAAGATCACATCATGGATGGAGATTACGTGGTTTGCGAACAAACACAAGTGGCCAATGCGGGAGACATCGTGGTGGCGCTGGTTGGCGGTGAAGAAGCGACGCTAAAGCGGTTTTATCGCGATGTTCCCGGAAAAGTCCGACTGCAGCCCGCGAACTCGGAGATGTCGCCCATCATCGTTGCGGCAAATGACGTGAAGATTCAGGGCCGAGTGATCGGCGTGCTGAGGAAATACTGAGAGCGCGGCTAGTCACTCCCGTTGCTTGGGCCATATAACTTACTGCTGACCTTGGGTGATTCCACTCCTCCCTTGTCTCAAAGTTTCCAAATTGCATTATTCTAGAGCGCGTTGCCTAACTTCTATTCATTGGCCTTGCGCAGATGAAAAGCCGATTCCTTAGCCAAGTCCGCCTGTTTGTCGTTTTTCTGCTTGCATCCATGCTCGTGTGGCCCGTCGGGGTGCAAGCCTACGCAGTTCTCTCGCATGAGGCAATTATCGACGCTGCGTGGGAGAGCCACATCAAGCCCGTGCTCTTGAAAAAATATCCGCAAGCCACGGAAGAAGATTTGAGCCGGGCGCAAGCTTACGCGTACGGGGGCTCGATCATTCAAGACATGGGCTACTACCCTTACGGGAGTCCCTTCTTCAGCGATCTGACGCATTACGTGCGCAGTGGGGATTTTATTCAGGCATTGCTGCGAGATTCCCAGGATCTCTACGAATATGGCTTTGCGCTCGGGGCGCTGGCCCATTATGCGGCGGACAATGACGGTCATCGGATCGGTACCAATCGAGCGGTGCCCGTGCTTTATCCCGGACTGGGCAAGAAATATGGCGACAGCGTGTCGTACGAGGACGGCAAGCTCGCGCACGTGAAGACGGAATTTGGCTTCGACGTTTTGGAAATTGCAAAGGAGCGCTACGCTCCGGACGGGTACCACGATTTCATCGGATTTGAAGTGGCTCAGCGTGTCCTCGAGCAAGCGTTCCACGAAACTTACGGGCTCGAACTGAAAGATGTGCTTTTGAACGAAGATAAAGCCCTGAATTCTTACCGGCGCGACGTGAGCAAGCTGATCCCCAAGGCCACGCGCATTGCCTGGCACTTGAAGAAGGATGAAATCAAAGCGGACATTCCGGACGCGACGAAGAAAAGGTTTCTTTACAATTTGTCGCGCTCCAATTACGAACGCGAGTGGGGCAAGGATTACCGCAAGCCGAGTCCCGGTGAAGTCTTTTTGGCATTTCTCTACAAGCTGATCCCTAAATTCGGTCCACTGAAGATCCTGCAATTCCGCACGCCCACGCCGCAGACCGAGCACATGTTCGAAGCCAGCTTCAACGCCACGCTCACCCGCTATCGCAAGCTGCTTACGCAAGCAGGCGAGGGAACCTTGCAGCTCGAAAATGACAATTTTGACGTCGGGGAGAGCACCGGGCCTGGAAAATACCGCATGAACGATGATGCCCACGCGACTTTGCTGGACAAGCTCGCAGAAACAAGATTTGCAAGCATCACCCCAGAGGCAAAGGCGGAGCTTTTACACTTCTACGCCGACCCGGATGCGCCCTTTGCCACGAAGCGCAAGGCCAAGGCCTGGCTCAAGGTGCAGGCAGAACTTGTCCGGCTGCGGGCAGCGCCAATAGCGCCGCTCACGGCTGGTGCGGGTTTGGCTGAAAAGCAGCAGACGACGCCGGTCCCCTAATTCCGGATTTTTGCAACAACCCCCGTTGCCCCGAACTGAATCAGAACCGCCAATTTGCCCTGAATGCCGGCGGGGGAACGCAGCATCTCCTCGCTTTCCTCGCGATGAGGCTGCGCCCCTACATTCAGCGGTGCCCATAAAGACTTTACATCGAATGCATCGAAAAAACTGCTCCTGCCCGACCGTGCTACTACGCGACAATATAGAGTTTTGCTGAATGCCTGACGCGGCAGAGATGAAGAAAACAAAGCCAATTCGAAAGCTGCTGGCCGCCAACCGCAGCGAAATTGCCATTCGCATCTTTCGCGCGGCGAATGAACTCGGCTTGCGGACCGTGGCCATCTATTCCCAGGAAGACCGCCTTGCCTTGCATCGCTTCAAAGCCGACGAAGCGTACCAAGTCGGCGCAGGCAAAGGCCCTGTGGAGGCCTATCTGGACATTGCCGGGATCATCGCGCTCGCGAAAGAGAAGGAAGTTGACGCAATTCATCCCGGGTACGGCTTTCTTTCGGAGAACCCTGCGCTCGCGCGCGCCTGTGAGAAGGCGGGCCTCACTTTTATCGGGCCCCCGCCGCAACTCTTGGAATTGCTCGGAGACAAGACCGCCGCACGAAGACTTGCGACCTCCGCGGGCGTACCTGTGCTGCCCGGAACCGAAACGCCGGTCAAGTCGTTGGCAGAAGCGCAGAAAATTGCGCGGGAAATCGGTTATCCAATCATCGTGAAAGCAGCTATGGGTGGAGGCGGGCGCGGGATGCGTGTGGTCCAAGACCCCACGCAGCTCGGTGCGCTGCTCGAAGAAGCGCAGGGAGAAGCGCGCTCCGCTTTCGGCGATGCTTCCGTGTTCCTGGAGAAATATTTGCCTCGCGCGCGGCACCTCGAGGTCCAGATTCTTGGCGACCATCACGGGAACTTGCTGCATCTTTATGAGCGCGACTGCACGGTGCAGCGGCGGCACCAAAAAGTCGTTGAAGTCGCACCCGCGGCAAATCTCGCGGCCGTGATTCGCAGTGAACTTTGCGACGCGGCGGTGCAACTGGCGCGCAAAGCGAAATACCGCAACGCCGGGACGGTAGAATTTCTCTACGACGTCGATGCACAAAAATGGTATTTCATCGAAGTGAATCCGCGCATCCAGGTGGAGCACACGGTCACGGAAATGGTGACCGGGATCGACCTGGTGCGCTCGCAGATCCTGATCGCCCAAGGCCACAAACTGCATGAGGCGCCGCTTTCCCTGCCAAAGCAAGAGTGTGTGCCCTTGAATGGCGCGGCGCTGCAGTGCCGCGTGACCACGGAAGATCCCGCAAACAACTTTGCGCCGGACTACGGAAAGCTATCGACCTATCGTTCGCCTGCGGGCTTTGGAATTCGATTGGATGGGGGAACAGCTTATGCCGGAGCGGCGCTGACGCCTTACTACGATTCGTTGCTCGTCAAGGTCACGGCTTGGGGCACGAATCTTCCCGAAGCGTGCCAACGTATGGACCGGGCGCTGCGCGAGTTCCGCATTCGCGGCGTGAAAACCAACATTCCTTTTCTCGAAAACGTCGTGAATCACAAGAAGTTTCAGGCGGGCAAAGTCACGACTTCTTTTCTTGACGATTCACCGGAGCTTTTTCATCTGCCAACTCGCGGCGATCGAGCGACTAAGCTGCTCTCCTATCTTGGCGACGTGATTCTGAATGGCAACTCGGAAGTGAAAGGGAAGCAAGTTCCAATGGAATTGGAAACGGCGATCGTGCCCATGTCGCCGGGAATTACACCACCACCGGGAAGCCGGCAACTTTTGAAAAAGCTGGGAGCGAAGAAATTCGCGGAATGGGCCCGCACAGAAAAACGCTTGCTCCTCACCGATACGACTTTTCGCGATGCCCACCAGTCGCTGATGGCCACGCGCGTGCGCACGTACGATTTGCTTGGCACGGCCAATGCGGTGGCGCAAAGACTGCCGAAGCTTTTCAGCCTGGAAATGTGGGGAGGCGCGACGTTCGATGCGTCGATGCGTTTCCTGCATGAAGATCCCTGGCACCGGCTGCGCGTTCTCCGCGAGCGCATTCCCAATATTTGCTTTCAAATGCTCCTGCGCGGCGCGAACGCCGTGGGCTACACGTCGTATCCGGACAATGTAATTACCGAATTCGTCCGCGAAGCACACGTTCAGGGCATCGATATTTTCCGCATTTTCGATTCTCTGAATTCCATCGACAACATGCGCGTGGCCATTGATGCCGCGTTGGAAGCGGAGGCGGTGTGCGAGGCCGCGATTTGCTACACGGGCGACATTCTGGACAAAACCCGACCGAAGTATGCGCTCAAATATTACGTTGCCTTGGCGAAGCAGCTCGAAAAACTGGGCACGCATTTCCTTGCGATTAAAGATATGGCCGGTTTGTGCAAGCCGCATGCAGCATTCGAATTGGTGAAGACTCTGCGCGAAAAGGTCGGCATCCCGATTCACTTCCACACACACGACACGAGCGGCATCAATTCCGCTTCGGTTCTGAAAGCTGCAGACGCCGGAGTGGACGTTGCGGATGCGGCGGTCGCAGCCGTAAGCGGCGGCACCAGCCAGCCGAACTTAAATTCCATCGTCGAAGCGCTGCGGCACACCCCGCGCGACACACAGCTCGACATCGAAGCGCTCAACGAATGCTCGGACTACTGGGAAACCGTGCGAACTTACTATTTGCCGTTCGATTCGGGACCGAAAGCAGGTTCAGCGCGGCTGTACCAGCATGAAATTCCGGGCGGCCAATACACGAATCTGCGCGAGCAAGCTAGAGCGCTTGGGTTGGGACACCGCTGGCGTGAAGTCGAACAAATGTATGCGGAAGTGAACCAATTGTTCGGCGACATCGTCAAAGTCACACCGTCGAGCAAAGTCGTTGGCGATATGACTGTGTTTTTGATGGCCAAGGAGATGCAGCCAAAAGACGTTCTCGCCCTCGATGGATATCATGACGTGCCATTTCCGAATTCCGTGATCGAGATGTTTTCCGGCGCCTTGGGCGTTCCCCCCGACGGCTGGCCAAAAAAATTGCAAAAGATTATTCTTCGCGGACGTTCGCCGTTTAAGGGCCGCCCCGGCGCGAACCTGCCGCCGGTCAATTTTGAACAAGAACAAAAGCAATTAGAGGAAAGAGCCGGACATGCTGTCCGGCGGGATGACCTGCTCACTTATCTGCTATATCCCGAAGTGTTTTCGAAATTCGACCGGTTTCGCCAGACCTACTCGGACGTCAGCGTTTTGCCCACGCCGGCATTTTTCTACGGGCTGAAGTCCGGCGAAGAAATCACCGTGGAAATCGAATCCGGGAAAACGCTCATCATCAAATTTCTAACCTTGAGCGAGCCGCACCCGGATGGCACGCGCACGCTTTTCTTTGAGCTGAACGGCCAGCCGCGCGAAATCACCGTGCGCGACAAGTCCTTGCGAATCACCGAGCGCACTCATCCCAAAGCCGACCCGGTTGATCCCGGCCAGGTGGGCGCTCCAACGGCAGGCGTCATCAGCAGCGTCGCGGTGCAAGCGAATCATTCCGTGGAACGCGGCGCAAAGCTTGTCACGCTCGAAGCTATGAAGATGCAGTCCAATATTTACGCGCCTATTTCCGGACGCATTGTGAAGGTACTCGTGTCAGCCGGCCAACAAGTGGAAGCTAAGGACCTTCTGGTGGCAATCGCCCCGTAAGTTTGAGTCGCCGCCTTTCTGCAACTTCTTGATTCCTTCTGTGAAGAGGTCACAATAAACCCAGAAAGCACAACGAGTTTCCCTTAGCTCATCGAATCACAGTGACGAAAGCTAAGATTTACTTTACTTGGAACATAAATTCCTGCACACTCCTTGTGCCAGCCCTGCCCGAAAGTCTAGTAACTATCAGGAACGACCCATCCAGAGTTTGTTTGCCCGTAGTTCTTTCGGGGAATAAAGTTTGCATTACCCCGAGCGGAAACCTGCATGGGGTGCTGTCGCTTAGGGAGGATCGATGTGGGGCAATAAGAAGCCGGATGCACCGCAGCCCGGGCAGCCGGAACCAAGAAATTCATTTTCGAATCAGCCGTCGAAGTCAGCTCCGGCGGCCTGGGAGGATAAACCTGTAATGAGCACAGATGCAATGCGTCCATTGGGTG
>JAWOLO010000576.1:0-3042 GCA_033853375.1 Terriglobia bacterium | reverse complement strand
GGTCGCGGCGTCATCACTTCCCGCACGCGCTTGTCGCTGAACTCCACCACCTGTTCGATCAAGTCCCCCTGCTCGGGCTCGATAATGCCTTCTTCCTCCGCAGCCTCCACCAGCGCTTCAATTCCCTCTTCGGTGCGCTGCTCTTCCGTTTTCTCCGCTTCCTGTTCGGAGATTCGCGCGAGCGACTCCGCGCCTTCCAGAAACACGCGCACCGGCCAAACGAGCCACATGGCTCCGCGAATCAGCGGCAAAAGCGGAAGCAACCAGCGTCCGGTGGTGCGGTAGAGCAGCATGTCCGGAATGAAGTGCATCGCGAAAACCACTTCGAGAATCACGAACACGCAAAACTCGGTCAGTGATTCCCATGTTCCCGGCACGAAATACACCACTCCGCGCGTCGTTTCCAGCACCAAAAATGCCAGCCAAAAATGCCCGAGAATTCGAAACGTGCGGCCGCCGCTGCGGCGGTTGATTTTCAGCTTGGGCTCGATCTCCGCTTCGAAAATGTCCAAATGTTCGTGGACGCGCCCTGTGGTCATGCGGCCCAACTCGCGGTAGATCAACGTCAGGTAGGAGAAAATGGGCAGCGTGAGGCCCACCAGCACGACACTGAGCGCGTACATCCAGCTTAAATACATCAGGTCAACCCGAAGCGCTTGCGCAGCTTCTGCTCAATCTCGTCCATTTCGCCATGATCGGTTTCATGGTCGTAGCCCAGCAAATGCAAAACGCCATGCAAAATCAAAACGCGAAGCTCGCTTGCAAGGGGGCGCTTCTGCTTTCTTGCGTAGCGCCGCGCTGTTCTCGGCGAGATCGCGATGTCACCCAAATACTCGTGTTCGCGGGAACTCATCGCGTGCACTCTGCGGCGTAGACGCATGGGCTTCCGCCGCGCAACGGTTGGAAATGAGAGCACGTCGGTCGATCCTTTTTTCTTTCGAAAAGTCTGATTCAGCCGTGCCATCCCCGCGTCGCTCACCAGACAGACTGTCACGTCTGATTGATGCAAGCCGAGTTCCCTCTGCACTCGGCGCAAGAACGATTCCAGAGGACGCAGCGCCACGCGCACCTCCTGCTGCTGGTTCCGAATCATCCTTGCGGGATTTCTTGCTCCGGGTCTTTCCCGGACTCTCCTGTGGGCCCGGACTCTCTTGCCGGGGCCGATTTTCCGTTCGAACCACGTTGCGGATGCGCCGTTTCATAATCTTCGTAGGCGCGAATGATTTGCTGCACCAGGTTGTGGCGCACCACGTCTTTTTCCCCGAATTGCACCACGCTGATTCCCTCAATTCTGTCGCACACTTCCAGCGCTTCGACCAAGCCACTCTTCTTGCCTGGCGGCAGGTCGATCTGTGTCACATCCCCGGTAACCACGGCTTTTGAGTTGAACCCCAGTCGCGTCAGGAACATCTTCATCTGTTCGCTCGTGGTGTTTTGCGCTTCGTCGAGGATCACGAACGAATCGTTCAGCGTGCGCCCCCGCATGAACGCCAGCGGCGCCACTTCAATGATGCCCTTTTCCAGAAAGCGCTCGAGTTTGTCCGCGTCCAGCATGTCGTACAGCGCGTCATAGAGCGGCCGCATGTAGGGGTCGATTTTCTGTTGCAGCGTCCCCGGCAGAAAACCCAGCCGCTCACCCGCTTCCACGGCGGGACGCGCGAGAATGATGCGGTTCACCTGCTTAGTCAGCAGCGCACTTACCGCCATGGCCACCGCAAGATACGTTTTGCCCGTACCGCCCGGACCGATGGCGAAAACCATGTCGTGCTTCTCGATCGCTTCCATGTAATGCCGCTGGTTCGCGCCTTTGGGCGTGACTTGCTTTTTGCCAAAAGACCGCGCGCGGCCGTGCTCGAACATTCCGCGCGGCGATTCGTGCGGCTCTTCGGTCGCCACGCGTACTAGTGATTTCACTTCCGACGAGGAAAGTTTGCGCCCATGCCGCGTCAAGTGGTTGTATTCCTCAACGATGGTCACGGCGCGGTCTACGTTGTCTTGCTCGCCTTCGATGGTCAGCCGCGTGTCGTGCAGATGCGTGCGCACATGCAGCGAATCCTCGAGCAGGCGCACGTTTTCATCCAAGGTGCCAAAGAAGGGTTCAATTTGTCCGGAAATGTGAACGGTACGTCGCATCCAGTTGGAAGGTTCTCGGGTTACGGGAACCGGCTTGCCTGCCTGCCGGGGCTGGCCGATGGGATTCCTCCTCGCTGCACATAGGAGCTTGGCGCCGACCCAGGAGAAACTAGTTACACCCTAACGCAGCATCCCGTCGCGGTCAAGACAGTTGCAAAAAATCCGACTCGCGTTGTGTCGTCTAGCTTGGGCTACGCCAACGCCACTCGGCGGGGAGTCATCTATGCCCGCTTCGCGGCCTTTGCTTCGGCCACGCGGATGATGACACGCTTGCCGAGCGCGCGCGCCGCGCGAGTGATCGTGTCCAGCGTCACCGACACATTTTGTGGATCGAGCAGGCGGTCCAGTTGTGACCGGCTCGTATGAAGTTGCTTTGCCATCGCCTGCTTCGTCATTTGCTGTTTCCGCATGGCCTGTCCGAGTTGCCACGCCAGTACCCGCTTGATAGCGACGGCCTCGAGCTCTTCGCGAATCCCTTCCTGTTCGAGAAAACTATCGAAGGTTGACCCACTGTGGTCCATTTTTCTGCGCCTTTTCCTCACGTTCATTGCAGCCCCCTTTGATGCTTGCTCTTGTTTCTCTTCGCCAACTCTAAGTCCTCGTCCGGCGTCTTCTGCGTCTTCTTGATGAATCCGTGAAGCAATACCATGCGGCTTTTCTTGTCGATGTAGAAAAGCACGCGAGCGATTCGATTGTGAGCCAGGCTTGACCGGACTTCGTAGATGCCTTCACCCAGTGGTTTGCAAACGGGCATTCCGACGGGCCAGCCGAACTCCACGGTTTTGATGTCCTCTCCGATGCGTTTCCGGTCCTCTGCTGAAAGCCCCTTGAGCCATTCCCGAACCGGCTCGCCGCCCGCCTCCGTCCGATAGAAGATCGCGGGAACTCGCTTGCCTTGATCCTCGGAAT
>JAWOLO010000575.1:0-5448 GCA_033853375.1 Terriglobia bacterium | reverse complement strand
GGAGAGTGGTCTCCCCAGATTCCCACGAGATTACACGTGTCTCGTAGTACTCAGGATACCGCTTCGAGTCTGGTCCGGTTTTGGTTACGTGACTGTCACACTCTATGGCCCCGATTTCCATCGGGTTCACCTAGTGTCCGGATTGGTAACTCTACTGATGCGGTCCTACAACCCCCATGTGTAAACACATGGGTTTGGGCTTTTCCGATTTCGCTCGCCGCTACTTTCGGAATCTCTGTGATTTATTTTCCACCAGGTACTGAGATGGTTCACTTCCCTGGGTTGGCTCATACCCGCCTATGAATTCAGCGGGCTGTAACGGGAGTTCATCCCGCCGGGTTTCCCCATTCGGACATCCTCGGATCAAAGCCTGCTTGCGGCTCCCCGGGGCTTATCGCAGCTTGCCACGTCCTTCTTCGCCTTCTGGCGCCAAGGCATCCACCGTACGCCCTTAGTAGCTTAATCATAAAACTTACTCAATCCGTCTTCGTTGTTGAAATGAACGGGTCTGGCTTCGGCAAGAAGCCTCAGCCTAAAGAAGACCCGCCACTACAACTTAGACGTTCCGAATTCCTGCAGCTCCATACCTCCTCGCATCAACTCTCCGCTCACCCGGGCATGGGCTCGCGGTTTCGTCCGGCCGCTCCTCGCGGAGCGGCTACGAAACTGACGCAGGCGTTCGACTCTACAGTCCTCGGACAGCTATGCCCGCAATTTGCTCCCGGCTTCTCTCACGAGTCACCAGTCACGAATCACGAGTCACAGCTTTGAATAAGTTCGCCTTGTTCCACAGTTATGCTCAATCTCGAGCAAACTTGTAATAACCCACACCTTCACTCCCTCACACGGACCGTAATCCGCGCCAGGTTATCGGCGTGGGCTTGCCAGCCTTTCTGTTGTCAAAGAACTTTTTATCCGAGTCGATCGGAACGCCCTAAATGTCTCAGGGCCTGTCTGGCGGGACTTACCCGTTCGCGTTGCGCGAACTTGCCTTCCAGCTCTGCCCCAGCTTTATCTGGGATTTTGCTTCGTGTCTTAGTTGCCTTGCGACCCGCTTCGGAAATCCCTTGCGGAACTTCTTCCCACGCGCCACCGCCACTAATCACTGCCGCAAAATAAAAAACCCGGCGTCGAGCGCCGGGCGCAACCACTCACAGGAGTGGCTCCACGCGTTGCTCGACTTCTTTCTACCCTGTACTCGTAAAGAACCCCACTATAGGATCTACTTCTCGCCTTCGTTTTTTCTCGGGCTGGAAGACTTCTCGATCCGACCGTGATGCCCCTGTGCGGTCCTTTGCTCTCCGAAGCTCTCGGACCATCACCAATAATACCAGCTTTTCTTATTTCGTCAAGTCCCCGCAACAATTATTTTGTCGGGTTTTTTCCTCAGCCTGTGGATTCATTGGAAAACCAGCCATTAACCGACTCCGTGCGGTAATTCCGGCACGTTTCTTCTCAGAATTGCTACGTCGGGCAGGGGCAACGCCGTGAACATTGCCTAACGACCCTTTTGCCTCTACACCGGGAGCCGAGAACGCCACAGTGCGGAATTGCCAGTTGCTCCATTCCAAAGCAAGCGTCACGTCATTGGTCAGTTTGCGAAATAGCTCGCCCAGGCACACGTGTTTTTCGAGCGCGTCGTGCGGAAAATCCTGGTTCCATAGAGGCCCTATGAAGGGCTATGAAGAATGCAGCATCCCTACGCGAGCGGTTCATTTCCTGGGAGTAGGGTTTTCACCTGTCCTGCCCGCCCTGCCCCATCGGCCGGTGCTCGGAACGACACGCACTATGGAAGCCGGCAAACCCGCCCACCCAATCTAGGTACAATTCCCTCAAGCTCAAGGAATACCCACCGTTCCGAGCATTGATTTTTAGTCTGATTCCGGCGAAGGGGTCCACCCGGCCACCTCCTCCCATTCCATTGGGCTATCTTCAGGAGGTGTAAAAATGTTCCAATTTCAGGTCTCTCGCAAGCTTCTTCTCGCTACCGCGGCCACAGGCCTGATCGCCTTCGCAGGCTGTTCGAACCAGCCTGAAACGACGGCCACGAACCAGGCTCCTAAAAAGGCGAACTCGCCTGCGAAGGCGGCGTCCACCCCCAAGAAAGCGGCTGCTCCGGCCCCGAGGCCAAAGGCCGAGCCTGCCAAGGTGGTACCCGTCTCTGCCAAAGCTACGCAGCCTGCTGGGCATGTGATTACCATGCCGAAGGGCACGCCGATCACCGCCACGGTGGACCAGACTCTTCACAGCACCAAGAATCACCAGGGAGATACATTTGCCGCCAGCCTTGCTGCCCCTGTCAAGGTGGACGGCAAGACCGTGCTGCCCAAGGGCGCTCACATTACCGGCAAGGTCGTGACCGTGAAGAAGCATGAACTGAAGGTCGAGCTTGCTTCGGTCGTCATCCACGGCAAGTCCTACGACCTGGAGACCAACTCGCTCCGGCCGTCCGACAAAGTCAAGACGGCCTCGGCAAAGTCGAGCGACAAGAATGACAAGAATAAAGACGCCAAGCAGAAGACCGACAACTCCACGCTCGCAGCCAAGACGCAGCTAACATTCAAGCTGTCCAAGCCGGTCACTGTCCCGGCGAAGGGCTAACTGCAACTAGATCCAGGACAGGCATTTTTGCTGTCCCTAAATTCTTGGCTTCTCAGCGGCGGCCTTCTTGCCGATTCGGGTTGGGAGGCCGCCTTTCTTGTTGAACACAGATCAACCGCCGTCTCAACGGTGCTAGAAGATTTTGTCGCGGTGGCGCAGATTTCCGAACGTCCCGATATTGGCGATGATGAACGCCACCCGAAACTGATTTTCGGTGCGCACATTGCTAAGGTTCAGCCGGCGGTACTCGAGCGCGAGGCCGCAACAACTGCCGTTGTAACTCACCTGCACAATCTGGTTTTGCAGAGTTTTGTTCGTGAAATCGTAGCCGACGCCCCCCGTAAAATTAAGTCCCCTGCGGTTTTCGCTTCCGTATCCGACTAGTGCGCGGACCTGGCTGGAAAGCGGCTGCTGGAAAGGGCATATCTCGTTCGCTGGAACGCAAGTCTGCGGTGGCGGCAGCGAGGCAATGTCGCTGAGAGAGGGGTTATCGTCCAAGCGGAAGTAAGCGATGGTACCGAAGAATTCCCGGTACGGCTTCGCTTTGATCAGCGTGCCAATGGTGACCAGCCGCTGATTCTGCGTGTCGTACTGCAAGATCTGTTCCAAGTCGTAAGGGCCGCCCGGCGTGATCTTGAAATCGCTGACGATGGGCGACCAGTTCCGCGGCCCAAAGGCGAACGCAAACGGCGAGATGGAGTCCAGCGCCTGAAACACGTTGCGCTGCCCGTTGACGATGGCCCCGCCAAACGTGGGATCAAAATAATGCTTCTGCGCGATGCGCCAGGAAAGCAGTTCCTGCGGCTGATCGTCGCCGTCTTTCTCGTAAAAGCGCTGTGTAAAACCGTACTCGACTTCGCTCGTATCCGTGAGCGTCGCGTCGCTATCAAACCGAATGAAATCTGCGAAATTGTTCACTCCCGTGACGTAGCGGTAGGTGACGGCCGGCTCAATCGTGTGTTTGTATTTCCGGCGGGGCTTGTTCTTCTTCGCAGCGCTCTCGAAGAAGCGCTCGAAGGAAGGCGGCCGGATTTCGACCGCAAATTCGCCCGTGTTGCGAACGATGGACGTTCCGCTCACCACGCCGGAGGCATCGAGCGAATCGCCGTAGCGCGTCGTACGAAACGCCGCGGATGCCGTCGCGCCAAACCACGGCCCGAAATGCACGGGAAGCGTAACCTTCGGAGCGAACTCCTCTCGTGAGACGCTCAGCGGCGTGTGAATGGGCGTGTACGAAGCACTGGGTAAAACCGAATCGGAGCGATGCACGGCCCCGAGGAAACTATCGAAGGAAAAATACAGAGGAATTTTTTGCCACGGCGATTGTTCGACGGAACCAAAACGCGCCTGCGGCAGATTGCGCAGCGTGACGCTCGTAGGCGGCGTGCCAGTGGCCGCCACCGGCAGAGTGAGAAAACTTTTGTCGTTGATGCCTGCAAAATTCAAGCTGAACCCGCGGAAATTATTGGTCAGGAAAATCGCGCTCTGCACTTCCGAGTTGATGGCGTCGCCAAACGTGTCCGCAAACGCCAGACGGAAGGTAAGCGACGAAAGCTGGTTGTAATCCGTCACAAAACGCCATCCATGCGGCAGCAAGGACTGGATCTCCAGGCGCTGCTGCTGGCCGCCCTGCGGAGAGCGCGTTCCGCCATTCAAGAGCCCCCGATCGTCCACGCCGAAGTACGTGTATTCAACCGAAGTGTTTTCGAAAGGTCTGGCGCGAAAGGAGCCGCGTTCCAGCACTCCGCGACGGCTCATAAATTGCGCGCCGAAGGTCGTGTCCAGCCAAGGCGCTGGGGCGAGATAGAAAGCGTCTCCGATGATGAAGCCTTTCAGAGAACTCTGGCCAATGTCCGGAATGAGAAAGCCGGATTGCCGGATTTTGTTTCCAGCCGGCGCAGTAGCATAAGGAAGCCAAATCAGCGGAACCCGGAACAGCCGGAAGTTCGCGTTGATCAGGGCTACAGTCTTGTCCAGGCGAATGCGCGCCTCCGGAGCAAAGAACTGCCACTTGGGATGCTCCGGATCGCAGATGGTGATCCACGCCCCTTGCACGAAATACAAATCGCCGGCAAACCGTTCCACGTGGCGCGCCTGAAAATAGAGAGGATTGTCCGTGAGCAAAACTTGATCGTTCGGCTGACGCTCGATTTTGAACGTGCCACGAACGTTCTGAAACAAGCCGTGCCCGGTGCTTACGTTGTAGTGCGCTTCGCTAGCCTCGATATGTTCTCCGCCGTAGTCCAGTTGAACGTGGCCCGTCGCGACGGCTTCGTTCGTCTTGTCGTTGTATTCGACGTGATCGGCGCGCAGCCTCGTTTCGCCATAACGGATATCCACGTCCCCGTCCGCCGTAGTGACGTCACCCTTGCGCGTTTGCGTTTTTGCTTCGAGCTCGACGACCAAGCCCTTGCCCGAAGGCGGGCGAACCTGCTGGGCCGCAGCGATGACACAAGAAAGGCTCGAAGCCGTGCCGAGAAGTGCCGTCAAGTAGAGGAAACGACGGATCGCAGCATGAACCGCTCCAGAGTGATGATTCACGCTATCCATGCGATGGGTTGCAGCGAAACGATAGCCTAGCATGCGCTCGCAGTGTTTTGAAGGTAAGTCCCACCGCGCAGTTGCTTGGACGGTAAGAAGGACGGATCGCTTCCGGCATCCGGAATGAAACGCACTGCCGTCCCTGCGCGTCTGTCTGCTCAGGGTTGGTTGCCGTTCCAGAAACATTTGGTGTGCAAGGGCTCAACCAGGGGTAAGATGCCGGGCCTTGCGCATGAGGAGAGAGAAATGAAGCAAACGTCGAGGACCCTTCAGACCATTCTCGCTTGCGTGGTGTTCCTGTTCGCC
>JAWOLO010000574.1:0-2945 GCA_033853375.1 Terriglobia bacterium | reverse complement strand
AGCTTCCAGGACTGTTTGACCCAATTAGCCCAAAATGTTATAAAACTGCGATTTGTACTTGCCCTGGCGCCCAGTCTCGCAGACGCCTCGCCGGCGGTATCGAGGGGTAACTCGAACCGGCGCGAGGGCGAGTTTACCCCGATCGAAGATCCCGATCTTGTCGGGCTCCGGTCGGGGCCTCTTGCCTGTGGAATGAGAGAAAATTACTGAGGCTCGCATACTATTGGGACGAGTCATTTGGAGTCCGGCGGCTTGACGCCGCTTTTCTTACCTGCTCGGTCTCACTGTTTTGCGAGCCGGAATGATGTGCGGCTCTGCGTGAAAAGCGCTCGGTCGTGTAGCCGCGGCTTTATGCCGCGGCCGAAGAAGCGTGGAAGTAGGCGGCCCGTTCCAACAACTTTCAAGAGGTTCCATCGCTCCGCAAACTTTGGTCTTCAGGGAGGATTCTGAATGCGTACCTGGCTAACGAATGCCTGGTCCCATATTTGTAGACTTACTAAGTTTGGTGCAGGAGCGTCCGTATTCGCGCTGCTCGCTGCTGCCTCCGCGCGCGCGGACGAAGCCGCCGGCGAGGCCAGTCTGAAGCTCCCCGACCTTTCCCAGGTCACCTTCCTCGGCATGGACGGCCACAAGCTGCTGCTCTTCGGCATCCTCTTCTGTCTGTTCGGGCTTGCTTTTGGGCTGACGATCTACACGCGCCTGAAAAACCTCCCCGTCCACAAATCCATGCGCGACATTTCCGAGCTGATCTACGAGACCTGCAAAACCTATCTCCAGACGCAAGGCAAATTCCTCCTGCTGCTCTGGGTTTTCATCGCCATTGTGATCGTGCTGTATTTTGGCGTGCTGGCTCCCGTGCCGGGCAAGTCCATCGGCGTGACGCTGCCGGTTATTTTGCTCTTCAGCTTGATTGGCATGGCCGGCAGCTACAGCGTGGCGTGGTTCGGCATTCGTGTGAACACGTTCGCAAATTCCCGCACCGCATTCGCAGGCCTTCGCGGCAAGCCCCACGCCGTTAATAAAATCCCGCTGGAAGCGGGCATGAGCGTGGGCATGATGCTCATCTCCGTTGAACTTTTGATGATGTTAATTATTTTGTTATTGATACCAGGTGATTACGCCGGGCCGTGCTTCATCGGTTTCGCCATCGGCGAATCGCTCGGCGCCGCCGCGCTGCGCATCGCCGGCGGCATCTTCACCAAAATTGCCGACATCGGCTCCGACCTCATGAAAATTGTCTTCAAAATCAAAGAAGACGACGCCCGCAACCCCGGCGTCATCGCCGATTGCACCGGAGATAATGCAGGGGATTCGGTGGGGCCGACCGCGGACGGGTTTGAAACTTACGGCGTGACTGGAGTCGCGCTCATCACCTTTATTTTGCTCGCGGTGAAAAATCCCGTCGTGCAAGTTCAATTGCTCGTCTGGATTTTCGTGATGCGCATCATCATGCTCGTCGCGAGCGCCGCCGCGTATTTCATCAACGGCTTCATCACCAAAGCGAAATACGGCAACGCGGACGAAATGAATTTCGAAGCGCCGCTCACTTCGCTGGTTTGGATTACTTCGTTCGTCTCCATCGGCCTGACGTATCTGGCTTCGTGGAAAATCATTCCGGAATTGGGCGGCGACCCGACGCAGTGGTGGAAGCTCGGGACGATCATTACCTGCGGCACGCTGGCGGGGGCCATCATTCCGGAGTTGGTGAAAGTTTTTACTTCGATGGAATCGCGCCACACCAAAGAAATTGTTACGTCTGCGCAGGAAGGCGGGCCGTCGCTCGGAATTTTGTCCGGCTTCGTTGCGGGAAATTACTCCGGCTACTACCTGGGGCTTTCGATGGTGCTCTTGATGTCCATCGGTTATTTGGTTTCGCAGGGCGGACTTAGCAAACTGATGGTTGCGGAACCGGTGTTTGCGTTCGGACTCGTCGCGTTCGGATTTCTTGGCATGGGGCCGGTGACTATCGCCGTAGATTCTTACGGGCCAGTGACCGACAACGCGCAATCCGTTTTCGAGCTTTCGCTCATCGAGCAACTGCCCGGCATCAAGCAGGAACTGAAGAAGGACTACAACTTCGACGTGAATTTTGACCGCGCCAAGCACATGCTCGAAGCAAATGATGGCGCTGGCAACACGTTCAAGGCGACTGCAAAACCTGTTTTGATCGGCACTGCCGTGGTGGGAGCCACCACGATGATTTTCTCCATCATCATGGCGCTGACGAACGGCCTCGCTGCGAATGTGGACAAGCTTTCGCTTCTCCACGCGCCGTTCGTTCTTGGGCTCATCACCGGCGGCGCGATCATCTATTGGTTCACCGGCGCGAGCACGCAAGCGGTGACGACCGGAGCGTACCGCGCAGTGGAATTCATCAAGGCCAACATCAAGCTCGAAGGCGTGGAAAAAGCCAGCATCACCGACAGCAAAAAGGTCGTCGAAATCTGCACGCGCTACGCGCAAAAAGGCATGCTCAACATTTTCATTGCCGTGTTTTTTGCCACGCTGGCGTTCGCTTTCGTCGAGCCGTTCTTCTTCATCGGCTACCTCATTTCCATCGCCACGTTCGGCTTGTATCAGGCCATTTTCATGGCCAACGCGGGCGGCGCCTGGGACAACGCCAAGAAAATTGTCGAAGTCGAGCTGAAGCAAAAGGGCACGCCGTTGCACGACGCCACCGTTGTGGGCGACACGGTCGGCGATCCGTTCAAGGACACCTCTTCGGTCGCATTGAACCCGATCATCAAGTTCACAACGCTTTTCGGTTTGCTCGCCGTAGAGTTGGCCGTCAGCCTGACAGCCAGCCAGGGCAGTGGCTTGGCGCACATTTTGGCCGCCGGGTTCTTTGTGGTCTCCTTCTTCTTTGTCTATCGTTCGTTCTACGGCATGCGCATCAAAGGCTCCGCGGCGTAGCCTCAAGACGAACGTCAACTTCGGAACTCCTG
>JAWOLO010000573.1:0-5981 GCA_033853375.1 Terriglobia bacterium | reverse complement strand
AACTGTTATTCATTTGCGAAGGCTGCTGGCGAATGCAAGAATACAAGGATGCGAAAACCAACTATTTTTGTACCGAGCACCTGGATAGGCCTGAAAAGAGCCTTGGCTCTGACCACGCTGGCCGCTGGCGCCATTCTTTTGCCTTTCGCCCAGGCGCAGCAAACACCTGCTTCCGGTCCGCAACAGACTCCTGCTACGTCTGCGAAACCTTCAACGACAGGCTCGCAGGCGAAGACCCCTGCAGCCACGACCAAGAAACCGGGAGCCGCCAAGCCTTCCGCTTCAAAAACCCCAGCGCCTCTCAAGCTGGAAACCGAGAAGGACAAGGTCAGCTACGCCATTGGCATGAATGTAGGAAAGGCCATGAAGAGAGATGGCGTGGACGTGGACACGGCCATCCTGCTGCGCGGCATGAAAGACGCTCTCGCCGACGGCAAACTGCTTTTGACCGACCAGGAAGCGCAGACGCTCATGACCAATTTGCAGGCGGAGTTGCGCAAGAAGCAGGAACTGGAACAACAGCAGCTTGCTGAAACAAACAAAAAAGTAGGTGAGGCTTTCCTGGCCGCGAACAAGGCGAAAGAGGGCGTCGTCACGTTGCCCAGCGGCTTGCAATACAAGGTTCTCCAGGAGGGCACGGGGCCAAAGCCCACCACAGCCGACACGGTCACGGTGAACTATCGCGGAACGCTGATCAACGGTACGGAGTTTGATAGTTCTTACAAGCACGGCCAGCCTGCGAGTTTTCCGGTCGGTGGAATCATCAGAGGTTGGTCGGAAGCTTTGCAGTTGATGCCAGTCGGATCGAAATGGCAACTCTTCATTCCAGCGGAGCTGGCTTATGGACCGCGCCAGGCGGGCCCGACGATTGGCCCGAACTCGACGCTCGTTTTCGAGGTCGAGCTGCTGTCGATTCAGCCAAAGCCGGCCCCTGCGCCTGCCCCGGCTCCTGCGCCAACGCAACCTTCGGCCACTGGAGCCGCGCCGGCGACGCCGTCAACTCCGGCGGCTGCTCCCAAGCCGGTGGTAAATCCGACCCCACCGCCTACACCGAAGCCGTAGGTGCTCGTAACCAGAGGCGAGGCGACGGTCGCTGTTTTTTTCGTTGCTTTGGCAGGGCAGAGTGCTCGCTGCGCCCAGCTTGCGCAAAGCGGGTTCGACATGGAACGCTTGCGCGCGCTTCGGTGCTCATTGCATCGGTTGAGCCGGCGCTCGCGCGAGTGTTATCCTGCCTCCTATGGCGGAACGCGTCATCTCTCCGCCGGAAGTGTCGCATACTTCGCCGCTAGAGCACTCCCGGCGTCAACTTGAAGCCCTGCTCGAAGTTAGCGAGGCCATCGCACAGCAGCGCGATCTCCCCGCGCTGTTTCATGACCTTGCGGCCCGCCTGCATTCGGTCATTGATTTCGACTTCCTGACTTTGGTCCTGCACGACGCGACGAAGAACGTGATGCGGCTGCACATTCTCGAAAGCCGCATCCTGGTAGAGAAGCACACCGGTGCGGAAGTGGCTATCGAGGATTCTCCCTCCGGCTGGGTCTGGCAAAACCAGCAGCCCTACGTGATCAGCGACTTGGAGGAGGAGACGCGCTTCCCGGATTTCACACAACGGCTGCGGGGTTACGGTGTCCGCTCGATGGTGATCATTCCACTGACCACGGCGCAACACCGCCTGGGGGCCATGTGTTTCGGGCACACCGTGCCGCAACGCGTCAGCGAAACGGAACTGCAATTCATGCAGCGCGTGGCGAGCCAGGTGGCCGTAGCAGTGGACAACGCGCTCAATCTGGAATCTTCGCAAGCGTACCAGAAGCAACTCGCGCGCGAGCGCGATCGCTTCCGCGTGTTGCTCGAAGTCAACAACGTGCTCATCACCAGCCGCGAGCTTCCAGAACTTTTCCCGGGCATCGTTTCTTGCCTCGAGCGCGTCATCCACCATGATTACACCAGCCTCGCCCTCCTTGATCCCGCCACGAAAACACTGCGAATTTACGCTTTCTATTTCCCGTCCAACCAGAACATCTTCAAGCCGGATACGGTTGTTCCTCTGGAAAACACGCCCGCTGGTTGCGCCATCACTACGGGGCTTCCGTGTCTTGCGCGCGGCTCCGAACTGGACCGTTATCCTGGTGAAGTCGTGAATATTCTTCGTGCCGAAGGCGTGCAAGCGATTTGCTGCGTGCCGCTCATCCACCGCGACCGCACCTTTGGAACATTAAATCTTGCCAGCCGCCGTCTCGATACTTTCACTCCCGCGGACGTAGAATTGCTGCAACCGGTCGGCGCGCAGATTGCGATTGCCGTGGAAAATGCGCTGGCGTTCAAGGAAATTGACGCGCTGAAGGACAAGCTCGCGGTGGAGAAACTCTATCTCGAAGAAGAGATTCGCAGCGAGCTCAACTTTGAGGAAATTGTCGGCGAAAGCTCCGCGCTGAAGCGAGCGCTCGGCCAGGTGGAGCTTGCCGCTCCCGCAGGGACGACCGTTCTCCTTCTCGGCGAAACGGGTACGGGGAAGGAGCTTTTTGCGCGCGCCATCCACAATTTGAGTCCGCGGCGCGACCGCACTTTCGTGAAAATCAATTGCGCTGCGATTCCCTCTGGCCTGCTCGAATCTGAACTCTTTGGCCACGAGAAGGGGGCATTCACCGGCGCGATCAATCAAAAAATCGGCCGTTTCGAATTGGCCGACAAAGGCACGCTTTTTCTCGATGAGGTTGGCGACATTCCGCTGGAGCTTCAACCCAAATTGCTGCGTGTCTTACAAGAACAGGAGTTCGAACGGCTCGGCAGCACTCGCACGCAGCGCGTCGACGTGCGTGTGGTTGCCGCGACCAACGTCGATCTTTCAAAACTCGTGACGCAGCGTGCGTTTCGAAATGATTTGTATTACCGATTGAATGTTTTTCCGATTCAGATTCCCGCGTTGCGCGAGCGCCAGGAAGACATTCCGTTGCTGGTGCGCTATTTCGTGCAGCGCTTCAGCCGCAGCCTGAACAAAGAAGTGGAGTACATCCCCGCCGACGCCATGGAAGCGCTTGTCCGTTATCCGTGGCCGGGCAACGTGCGCGAACTCGAAAATCTCATTGAACGCGCTGTTCTGCTTTCGCCTGGCAAAGAGTTGCGCATCCCGCTCTCCGAATTGAAGTCAGGAGGGCCGGTCGCTGCGGAAGGGAATTCCTTTACTGCGTCGCCGTCCTTGGCTTCCTCGATTTCCACTCTCGAAGAAGCCGAGCGCCAGCATATCTTGCGCGCACTCAAACAAACGCAATGGCGCATTGCCGGACCCAAAGGCGCCGCTACGCTGTTAGGTATGAAACGCACCACGCTGCAAGCGCGCATGCGCAAACTCGGCATCCGCCGCCCGGTCTAAGCGCACCACTCAAAATCAAATTTTGCCGCTCGATGGCTTGCGGGTGCCGTCGTTGCTAGTGCCGCTCGGCGGTGATCAAGGCAGGAGATTCGCAACAGCAAGTAGAGTCGCTCTCCAGCGCGTCATCATGGATTCTTCGACAAAGGCAATTCTTCTGCGGGTGATGCGCAACCTAGGTCTATAGCAGCTGGAATTCGGGCTACGGGCAAGCCGCGCCCTTGTCCAGGTCACGCAATCTCTTAATGGCGGCCGTGTTGCGTTTTTCGGAGGCCACCAATAACAACATGCGCGCCTGCTGGCAGTTCCGTGGCACGCCGTCGCCTTTAATATAAAGTTCTGCCAGCTCGACAGCGGCCTTGCTGTCTCCCGCCTGGACGGCAGTCCACAACTGATTAGGATTCGCTCCTGACTTTTTGTTAGTGCTCGAAGCATTGCTCGATTGCGTCTGAACTGGCGTTGCGGCGGATGCTTTAGAGGACTTCGCTGATACTGTTCGGGTAGGTTTATCCCAATAGGGATCTGCTGACTGACTCCTCGCAATCAGAGTCGGGGTCGTCCCCTTTTTATTCTTGAACGTAATGGGAGCCGGTTCGGAGAAGATTCCGGTAACCGGGTAGCTTGGCTTGGCTTGGGGCGTCGTCGTAAGGGGTGTAGCAGGTGGCGGGGTGGGTAAATTGGTTTTCAAGCTCGAAGAATCTGTAATCGTGGGCTTTATGTCGGCATGCGTGCGGTAATTCCAAAACTTGAGCGCCGGCACGGTCACTGCGGCGGACATACAAATTCCCAAAATGACTCCGCAAAGAAGCTGCCGCTTTTTCGCCGAGAGATACCGTTGCAACGGAACCAGTTCCACTAGCGACTCGATTCCCTTAAAAGAGAGCGACGAAAACTTGGAGTCCGTAGGCTCCGTCCTAGTCGTAGGCCCAGTTTCCATCGAGAACATCGGGCGGTCGATGCGCGCTTTCGGCGCCTCTAATCCCAGCGCGGAAGAGGTCGCCGCTATCGCTTCTTCTACTACTTTCTTGCCTTCAAACGTGAGGACCGGACGGTAGGCGCGAGCTTTGGAAACGAACTTTGCCACTCGATCTGATTCCCCTATCTTTTTCTCGCTGGTCCTCACTGGAAAAGGCACCGGCACAGGTCCATTCGCCTCAATGGTTGCTGCCCCCCCGCCTCCGACGGTCACAAGCTGCGGCACTAGAGCTTCCTGTTCCTCCATGACCTCTTCTTCTTCCGCCACCTCGATCTCTTCCGGAGTTTCGCGCGGGGCCTCTTCCGTCCGCAGTCGCGATAGCCATTTCTGGATTTGCTCGCGGCTGGCCTGGGACAGTTGCGTGAACCTCAACCCTCCGATGGTTCTTGAGAGGTCCGTCCACGCCACTTCGCCCATCGCTTCAATCCGGTCCTTTAGGTTGAAGGAAAACCAGAAGTAGACCGGAAGGTTGCGAGGAACTGGCGTGACAGAACTAAAACTCAGTCCCCCTTCGGAAATGTTGAGGACTTTGCCAACTTCATCCCGCTCAATCTGGATGAAGGCGATGTCGTTCGGTACTTTCCGCAAAAATCGGCGTCGGTTTTGATCCATAGGTTTTGAGGATACACTCAAATTTTTTCGGAGCTATCTTTAGAGAGCCGGAGGAGGATTAAAGAAGTTCCGAAAATTGTTGAGCCCGGGCGGAGGGGGCTCGGCTAATAAGGCTGGTATTGTTACTCTTGATTAGACATTCTGCAAGCGAAAAGGGTTGATAGGGGGCAAGAAAATTTCTACATTTCGCGGCACCTTTTGTGACATACCCGTGCCGCGGTTTCTCCTTTCTTTCGTCTGTTAATGTCCAATTTCGACCCCTTTGCCCCTAATTTTGTTTGCAACTTAATCCTCCAACGCGGGTTCATTTCTTGGAAACTTGAGAATGTCTGCTGGTCGTTGCTATTCTGGGGCCCCTCCTAGCCCATCCCAGCCTTGACACTCCCGGGGTGGAGACTTATGGACGCTGAGAAGCTTCGTATCGCTCGCGAAAAAATCACTCGTGTTTTCCGGTATTTGGAGGCGCTAAACCAGCATCGCAATCCACCGAAGCGCCAGATTCGAGAACAGCCCTGGCACCTCTGGCTGCACGACTTGCCAACTCATCCTGCCATCCGGCAAAGTGCGGCAAAGTCTGGCCCAAGCTCCGCCAAAACGAAAAGCGGGGATGGCGAGAACGAAGCCAGCCCCGCAAACGCTACCTTTTCCCTGCGGATCCAGCGGCCGCAACTGACTCGTGCCCCGGAACCTCCCAACGAAATTGCATCTTGGCTCGAATCTGGCTGGGACGATCCGTTCAATCTGGCGTCCGTTGCCGAATCTCGTGAGGAATCGCAGGCAAACGGCGCAACGTTGACCATCCAATTCGCAGCGGACCCGGTGCGAGCGAATGCTCTTCGCAGTTGGGCTACCCTTCGCGACGAATGGGCCCGCACCGAAAAGCCAGCGCGCCAGGCGATGCGCCTGTTCGAGACCTTTTATTCTCTCTATGGCCGCATCGACCGCGAAGCGGAACGCGTCGAGCTTGTTTTGGGGGATGGAATCCTGAGCTGGCAGCGCGCTGAGGGCGACATCTTCCATCCGATT
>JAWOLO010000572.1:0-5992 GCA_033853375.1 Terriglobia bacterium | reverse complement strand
GAAAGTCCGTAGAAAGGTATGGAGTTGCGTAGGACGAAGATCGCCCGGTTTATTCTGATTTTAGTCTAATTTACAGAAACGTTTGAAGATGTTTAGCTCGATTGCCTTGGCAGAGAATTTGCTCTGTACTCCGCCAAGCGAGAGAGTCCTTGTGGTATGTGGTAGAGGTTGTGGATCCGATTCTTCCAGATGCTTCGAGTTCGACCTTCAGTAACGTCGTGCAAGTTCAGGGGGCCTAGCCGGCCCGCTCAGGAGGTAGTTTCATGTTGAATAAGCGAGTGGTAGTAGGTTTGTGTTGTCTCTGCACTTCTCTGTTTTTCGTTTTCTTGGTGTGCTCGCCGGTTGCTATGGGCCAGTCCACTGGCACCGTTACCGGCACGGTAACTGATTCGTCTGGTGCCGCTGTCCCCGGGGCGACGGTGACCCTGATTGACGCGGCAACCGGGAGCGCTCGAACTACCACGACGAACGATACCGGGGCGTTCGCATTTCCCTATGTCAATCCCGGCACATACAGCGTCAAGGTGAGCAAGCAAGGCTTCAAAACGATCGTTGTGTCAAACCAAGTGGTAGCAGTCGGCCGCCAGTTAAGCGTAAACCCGGTACTCGAGATCGGCTCTGTTTCGCAGACCGTCGAAGTCAGCATTACGGTCGGCGCTGAATTGCAAACTATGGACGCCACGGTCGGTGCAAACCTCAGCGGAGAAACACTCATTAATCTGCCCAACACTAGCCGCGACGCGTCGACTCTGGCTGTGCTTCAGCCCGGCCAGAATATCAATGGCAACGTGGGCGGAGCTGCAACCGACCAAAATTCGTTCACGCTTGACGGCGGGTATGCCACCGACGATATGAGCGGCGACAACAACACTTATATCGCGAGTTTCTCTTCCGACACGGCGGGGGGCGTCGGCGGCTATCACAGTTCCGGCTTTAACCAGGCGCCATCGGCCGTTGTTCCGATTCCCGTAACCAGCGTCGAGGAATTCAAGGTATCGACGGCAAACCAAACGGCGGACTTTACCGGCGGCGCGGGCAGTGAGGTTCAGGTAGTCACCAAGCGCGGCACTAACGCTTTTCATGGCGGTGCCTACGAATATTACCTGGACAACAATTTTGGCGGCGCAAACACGTGGGATAACAATGCTGCCTCGTTCGCGCAGCCGAGTGCTCACTTCAACAGGTTCGGTGCTTTCGCGGGCGGGAAGATCCCGCACTCCAATTTCCTCGGCGGCAACTGGTACATGTTCGGGAACTACGAGGGGTTCCGTTTTCCTCAGAATTCCTCGTTTGTGCGAGCGATGCCAACGGCATCTCTGCGTGCGGGCTTGATCAAACTGAGCGGGGAGGTCGTCAATTTGAACCCCGTGGCAACGGTCGATCCTACAACTGGGACGAGCTATGCGGCCAATGCAGCAACATGCGTCAACGCTAAGGGGTGTGCCGGGGGAACCATACCGGTGGGAACCGTCATCCCGTGTACAGGAGCGGGAGGGTGCGACCCTCGCGGGCTGGGCATCAACCCTGTCGTTCAGACCCTGTGGAACACTTATCTGCCGATGCCCAATAACTGCAACCAGAAGACCGACGGCACGAACAGCGGAGCTGGTCCAAACTACTGTGGATATCAGGGCGCTATCGCAACACCTCAAACCAGCAATTTTGGCGTCGCGCGTATCGACCACGATTTCGCCAAAAACCAACATTTCAATGGCACGTACCATTATTATAAATTGAGTAAGACTGTTGCTGATCAGTGGGATGTCGGTGGCTTCTTCCCTGGAGATACCAAAGGCCAATATGCTGCCATCCGGCAGAAACCGCAAAATTCATGGATTTATACAGCCGGCTTGACCACAGACATCAGACCCGGCCTGACGAACGACTTCCACTTCAGCTACACGCGGAACTGGTGGGCCTACCTCGATCCTAGCGGCGTACCGAACGTTGCAGGATATCCTGCAGCCCTGGAAATCGGGGGTGAAAACAGCGGCGCTGGGAGCAGTCCCGTGTTTATCCCGTATAACACGAATAACCAAAACGTCCGCACGCGCTACTGGAACGGCCACGACTTTATGTTGCGAGACGACGTGAGCTGGATCAAAAGCTCGCACCTATTCCAAATGGGTGGCATGTATCTCCGCAATGTCGATACCCATAAGCGAAACGACAACGGCGAAAGCATTAACACCTTTGAGCAGTATTTGGTCGGAGAGGGAAACAGCGTGTCCCTCGCGTCCCTAGGCATTGACATGACGGGCTACATGCCTTCTGGTATCACGAGTACGGGGAGGTACGGCAACCTCTATTCTATGGTTTTGGGCATGGTGGATTCGACGCAAAGCCTGTTTAGCCGCGGTCTCGGCTCGCTTACAACCGGTTTGCCTCTAAACCCCACGGCCTCCTGCGCTCTTGCTGGAGTCGCCGCCACAGCGGACTGTGTCTCGTCCCCGTCCCTTTTGAACCGTAGCATCCTGCCCACTTATAGCCTCTACTGGACCGATAGTTGGCGAATGAAGCCTAAGTTCACCCTAAACTACGGCCTTGGCTACACCATCGAGATGCCCCCGTACGAGACAAACGGCGGTGTCCAGACGGTGATGGTGGACCAGAACGACAACATCTTTTATGCCGAGCAGTATTTGAAGAACGTTCAGCAGGCGGCCCTTCAGGGTATAGCCTATGACCCCCAGATTGGGTTTGCCACCGTCCGCAACGTGAATCACCACTCCAAGTACCCCTATGACGCGTACTTCGGCGAAATCAGCCCACGCATCGGCGCGGCGTGGAACTTTCTTCCGAATACGGTCCTCCGGGGCGGTTACGCTCGCATTTTTGGCCGCATTAACGGCGTCAACCCGCTTCTCGTGCCGATGCTTACGCCGGGCTTGCTGCAGCCGGATACTTGCGGCGGACCTAACCGCTTCACTGGCGGTTGCGGTGGCGACCCCTCTACCACTTTTCGCGTTGGCGTCGATTGCCCCACAAGCGGGGCGTGCTCCGCACCGTTGCCCCTCCCCACTCAGAACCTCCCTCAGCCGTGGTATCCAGGTGTCAACGACATTGCCACCGGGGCCGGCGAAACTTTCGATGCGAATTTCAAGCCGAATCAATCGGATGAATTCACTATCAACATCCAGCACCAGTTCGGCCCGAAAATCCTGGCGGAAGCCGGTTACATCGGCCGCCGCATTACCCATGAAATCGAGTACTACGCTCTGGGCACTGTCCCCTACATGATGACTGTGGGAGGGCAAAGTTTCGCGAACGCTTGGAAGAACGTGATGGTGGCCACGAACTACGGCACCAACGCCAGGGACTTCTCCGGCATCGCGGCTCAACCTTTCTTCGAGAGTGCCCTCCAAGCGTCGTACCTTACGCAGACCAATTCAGCGATTGCCGCTTACAACACGAAAAACGCGAGTAAGGCAGGGTTTGTTCCGCTGTCTGCGTGCCCGAACCTCACGTGCGCATTCGTAACCAATCAAGGGAACGGGCCCTTGGGTGCTGGCAACATGCCGCTCTCTGACGCGTTCGATGCCTGGGCCGGTGTTTCCGGCGCCGGAATGTGGACCTTCGGACGGACCCTGGCTGGCGATCCGATTAACAGCCCCTTCGGCGCTAACGGACAATCGCCGTCCCTGACCACAACCGTCAGCAATGGTTATGGCAATTACAATGCCGGTTTCCTTCAGTTGACAGCCACAAACTGGCACGGCTTGACCATGAAGACCAATTTCACCTGGTCCAAGGCACTCGGGACCGGAAACGTAGTCCAAGCTACGAGTTCGTACGCGACTGTGGATCCTTGGAATTTACACAATCAATACGGTCCGCAGTACTACGACGAGAAATATAACTTCAACCTCTTCTTTAATTACGCACCACCCTACTTCAGTAGCCAGAAGGGAGTGCTAGGCCATGTACTTGGCGGATGGAGCTTCTCGCCGCTGTTTGTTTACGGCAGCGGCTTCCCAGTCCAGTCAGGCACCCAGGCTGGCGACTGCGGCAGCTTTGGCGAGTGCAACCCCGCTTACATCTTTGCCTATGAGAACATGGTGTTCACCAGCCCCACTGCGATCAGCGGCAGCCGCCACTCGCACACATTTGGGTCCAACTGTGGCACGGCGGGAGCAGGTCAAAACGTGTTCAGCAATCCCGACGCAAGCTGCCCAGTTAACGGCGGCATATTCGGCGATCCTCTACGTGACCCGATTCTGGGTTTAGACGGACAGATCGGCGGCGGCGGGAACTTCCGCGGCCTGTCGCTTTGGAACTTGGATTTAGGCATAACCAAGAAGATCAAAATGACCGAGCGCTTCAGCGGCTCTCTGTACTTTGACTTTACGAACGTGCTCAATCACATGCAGCCCGCCGATCCTTGCTTTAACGCCTTCGATACAAGCACGTGGGGCGTGCTAGGCTGCGGAGGAGCCGTCCAGGCCAATACGCCACGCCGGTTGCAGCTCGGCATTAGCTTCGATTTCTAATCTAGGCGAGCGCAGCTCGCTGCTTAGAGAAAGGGGAGGGCAAACGCCTTCCCCTTTTTCATTTCCGACGATGTCTATCAGAACTGAGAGCTCAAGACTAAGACATCATTTTACTGGCCGTTGGAATAATATTTTACTCGACGAGCTCGTACATGGTGGCCGCTGCAGTCTGCGCCTTTTCGTGGGCGGACGGTCTGAGAAGCTCTCCCAGCAAGTCTCCATTCTCGTTTTATTAGTATTAGTACCTTAGCCCAAGCCCATTCACGGAATCTAAATTATTCCTAAAGAGAGCATAAATATTTGTTGACAACATTCCGCGCCGGGTTTATACACCGCTCCTAGAATTGTGTTATTGCAAGCGGTTGCCCATTTTCGTTGCAAAGCAATTTTGGCCATCAATGCTCTGCTGTCAACGTGGCTTGCACGGGCCGACTGAAATGATCGATGGGCCCCGCCCGTTTGCCAGGGAGGTGCTCGTTTTGCCGGCAATAGTCCGAAGCCAATGTGACGACGTCACACGGACGCGTGACGTGCGCCATAGCACCGGCGAAAATGTTGCAATGAAAATCGCGCCATAAATCTCAGGCACTAAAGCCCACGGGGAGGGGCAGAGTGCTTGTAGTAACGGCGTGTCTTCCTCAGATTTTCCGACACGGGGTGGAATCTGGCATGGAATCTGACATTCATCTTCTATTCCTACTTGGTTGATTTCTGGGTTTGTGACATCCAGGGGCCGGGAACGGCTCCTTGAGGAGGTTCTCCGATGGCAAGTAAGCGAGTGGTTTTGCTAGTGGTTGGCTTGTCTTGTCTTTTTGCGCTGTTTTGCATCTGCTCACCGTCCGCAATGGGGCAAGGTGCCGCGACCACGGGAACTGTGGCGGGCCTCATTACGGACTCTTCGGGAGGGGCGATTGTTGGCGCCACCATAACACTCACGGACAAGGCCACGAATACGCCTCGAACGACAACTTCAAACGAGGCGGGCCGCTATGTTTTTGCGAACGTGACGCCAGGGACTTACGACATTAAAGTCACAATGAAAGGCTTTCGACAGGCAGCCGTGACGGATCAGCAGGTTATCGTTGGCCAGAGCCTCACTATCAATCTCACGCTGGAATTGGGATCGATGTCTGAGACTGTGGAAGTGAAGGTGGCGGCGGGTGCGGAATTGCAGACCGAAAACGCCACCATGGGGAGTACGGTGACAG
Organism: Terriglobia bacterium; assembly: GCA_033853375.1. Lineage (GTDB taxonomy): Bacteria > Acidobacteriota > Terriglobia > Acidiferrales > UBA7541 > Acidiferrum. The sequence continues at coordinate 294 of JAWOLO010000572.1, read as the reverse complement.
GTGACACGTTGCTTGCCTTGCCCAACCTTAATCGCGACGCATCCTCTCTCCTAACATTGCAGCCAGCGACTGCTCCGGCGGTAGGCGGCGGTGACGTCTATGGAGGGCAGGTAGCTGGGTCCCTGAGCGACCAAAATACATACATGCTCGACGGCGGGAATATAACCAGCGACTTGGAAGGCGACAACAACTATACCAATAATGGAGTTGGCGGCAGGGGTGCCATACCCACACCGCTTGAGAGCATTCAGGAATTCAAAGTTGCTACGAACAACCAAACAGCGGACTTCTTCA
>JAWOLO010000571.1:0-5262 GCA_033853375.1 Terriglobia bacterium | reverse complement strand
AACGCAGAGTCGACTATTCGTCGTGTAACAACGAAGTAGGAAGTAGGAATGCGGCAGGCGCCCACGTAAGTGAGAGGACAATGGGCATCGTACACTGCGCGCAAGACGAGCGAGCTCCCGCCAAGATCCTTGAAGCTACGACTCATTCAATAACAGTAGAACCAAAGTTTGTCGGTTGTGGCGCGGTGCCGCGAATCTGCTCAATGAAAAGCGGAATTTCCTTTTTGATCAGGTCCGAGCGATCGAGCTGAACATAGTGTGTACTGCCCTTGGCGATAATTCTCCGGCTGTGTGTACTGAGCTTCAGCAGGTCGCCCTGCATCTGGTTCCAGACGTTTGCCAAGTCCACCAAATACTTGGGCGGATTCGGCTGAGAGAGCGTCTTGAGCGGATCCTGCGAGAAGATCAGAATCGGAATTGCGCCGTACGGGCCAGTGTGGACAGTCTCCTCGCCGGACCGTGTGAAACTGTCCAGTTCCCCGGCCTCAGCGCCGAATTGCTCGTGACAGTTCTCTTCGGCCAGCAGTTTTCCGGCATGGGCATCAAAATCCGGAAATGTTTGCGAGCATTCCCCTCTGAGGCGTGGAACTCCTGCAAGAGATTCCAGTCGCATGAGCAGCGGCGATGGGAGCTTGGCGATGAAGGCCCGGAATGCCGGATTCTGGTTTTGCAATGGTGTGCTGCTGTCCACAAAGACCAGCCCCGCTACATCCGCAGGAAATCGCGTAGAGTAATCGCGAATGTAGATTCCAGCGATCGAATGACCCATCAGCACAATGGGACCGCTGATGTGGGCCTGAAGCAGAAGTTGGTCCAATTCGCTGGCAATGTGATCGGCGTCGCGCGGGGGTGGCAGAGCGTCACTCCAGCCGAATCCGGCACGGTCGTATGCACAGACACGGGTAGTTCGTGAAAGCCAGGGCTGGACCCCGCCCCAGACGAGCGCGTCATTTCCCAGTCCCGCATCCAGAACGAGCGTTGGCGACCCGCTCCCCGTGCAAATCATATGCATCCTGTGACCTGCGACCAGGTACGTGTCTCCAGAAGGGGGATTGTGCGCCCGGAAATAGAGGAGGGATACGGCGTTGAAGCTTGCGCTTGCAGCCACCACCGCACAGGCCAGAGCGGCCAGCGATAGAACGATTCGTTCCGCGACCTTCTGCCACGTCGGGCAATTCTTGGTGGAAAGCAAGAGAATGCGGCGAAGCGACAGCCAAACTAGCAAAGCGCCGACAAGCAAAATGAGCGCTGGAATGACAACGTAGTCGAAGTCCATGTGACAGCTTCACGCGACCGCCGTAGAACTAATTCGGCGGAAAACCATGGGGCACATGGCCATGCACCCTACGAACATGTACCCCGCCCAATTTAGAAACTGTACTTCAACGCGAACTGGATGATCCGCGGACTTGCTACGCTCGACGTAATCACTCCGAAGGTCGACGGAGTTGAAACGTCGACCCCTGGGAAGCCAAACTTGGGCGTATTGGTGGCATTGAAGAACTCGGCGCGGAACAGCAGGCTCGACTCCCTGAACACTGGAAAACTTCTCTGGATCGCGGCGTCCAAGTTGAGTTCACTCGGGCCGCGCACCGTGCCTCTCCCGCAATTGCCGAAGCCCGTCGCCGCGCCATCGTCCCCGATGACGGGGGCTGGAGCAAAGGCGGCACGGTTGAAGTAGTTATTCAGGCGTTTCGTGACCGACCCTGAAGTGGTTTGAACCTTCCCGATGCACTCGGCTGTCACGCCGCCATTTTCCGCGGACCCGCCATAAGCAGTTCCTCCTACAGAATCAATTATGGTAATGGGAAGCCCCGACTGAAGGACGGTCAAGCCCGAAAATTCCCATCTCGACAGCAGAGATTGCAATGGGCGCGGCCCATGTTGAAAGGCGGGCGGCCGGTAAACAAAACTACCGGAGAAACGGTGAGTCCGGGAAAAATCGGACGGGCCATAGCTATTGCGCAAATTCGCCTGGTCGTTAAAGGCCGATGAAACGTCGGAAAAATTCGAAGAGGGTGTGCCGCTGTCAGCGAAGCCACCTGAAAAATCGTCCAAACTCTTTGACCAGGTATAACTAGCGAGGAAGAGAAGTCCATGGCTCAGCCTTTTAGTTACGCTGGCCTGGAGAGAATTATAGTTGGAGAAAAACGGCGTCGCGAGCGCGGTTGATGTAACCGGATCAGCCCCCAAAAAAGGAGTCCTCTGAAGCACGTTGGCCAGGGTTGTAGTGGTTTCTCCATTTACCGGGTGCTGCGGCGTCGCGATTTCTGCCTGGTTGTACCCGACTTGGCCTGGAAGATGCGTTCCTTTCGACCCGACATATCCCAGCTCCAGGAGAAAGTTGGGCGCGAATTCGTACTGAAGGTTCAGACCGTACTGCTGAACATAGGGAGTGTTCATATTTTGTTGAAGTACAATTTCGCTGAGATCGCTGGTGGCGGTGCGCGGAGCGAATTGCGGGAAACTTGAAATCGGTGGCGGGGTGGGATTGAACGGTACCTGAAACGTGGGCTCCGCAGGCGCCACTCGAATGAAGATCGTATTGAAGGGCAAGCCGATGATTGTCTGCAGGGGCACTGCCGCGCTCAGCACCGAGTAGAAGATGCCATATCCCCCTCGAAGCACCAGGCCGGGGTTGTCTCGGAGCCGGTACGCAAAGCCCACCCGCGGGGCGAAATCCTTGTAATTCTTGTCCCAAGCGGCCGAGCTGCTGCGCTTCGTGACCCCCGCTGGAAGCTGGCCCGGGTAGTTCCCGACTACCTCCGTTCCGGTCAGAGTGCCCCCCGCTGGCGGCACTGGCGTGGTGAGAGCGGGATTGAAGAATCCGATCTCGCCGCTAGCTTCGCTGGGAGGACCAAAGAATTCATGTCGCAGCCCGAGATTGAGAGTGAGCCGGCGTGTAACCTTGAAGTCGTCCTGTACGTACGCAGCCGTGTCGATGTAGCCGAGGTTCTTGGCGAGCGGACCGTCTTCGAGGAGAGTCAAAAACACGTTGCTCACCCCGGAGCCATTTTGCGCTCCGCTCTGGCCGAGCAAGAAATCGGGAAAGGTGAGGAAAATCATGGCTCCCGATCGGAGTTGGGTCAGAGATTGCTTATTTTCAACGTGCTTTACCTCCGCGCCCAGGCGCAAGTTATGCCTGCCGGAAGTCAAGGCGACCGTATCCTGCGCGATATATGTGTTGGTGATGCCACTAGCATCCTGCCATGCGCCAATGCTGAAAAACCCGTTAAGCTCGACTACAGGTATCTGTGGAAAGCCCTCGGCAGAGGTGATCCCGACCTGCGAGGCTTGGATGGGTTCGCCTGCCTTCTGATCTCCGAAGAAACGCGTATACCCTAGCCGAGCAACGTTAACGAACTTGGACGTTGTATGCGTCTCGGACAATATCGCCATTACGTTGTCATTCTCTACAGTGTTCGGCCAGCCCGGCACGTTGGTCGCGAAGCCAATAAAGGGTGCCACCTGCGGGGCGCGTGATTCGAAGAACTTGGCGGACACTTGGTCCTTAGAGGAGAAGTAATGGTCCAGGTTGACCGTATACTGGTCCTCGCGGTATTTGACAGGCGCCGAATATACGAATTCCGCCAGCGGCCCGCCAGGAGTCTGAATGATACGCTGTGGCGTAGGAATTGCGTACTGTCCGTTTGCAAACTTGAAATTCAGAAGGCTCAGCGCCACGGGATTGATGTTGGAACCATCAGGCGCAACGGCCGTGCCGCCAAACGCTCCACTCTGTCCGCCGAAAGCGGCCCCCAGGGCGGCTGCTGAGCGGTCATTGGTCAGTTGCGGTGGAAGAAACGCGGTCTGAAAACCTAAGCTCGACTCCCCATTGCGCTGGGTTGTCCCCTGATAGCCTATGAAGAAAAAGTCTTTGTCCCTGCGAATCGGCCCGCCCAGAACGCCGCCGAATTGGTTTTCCTTCAGGACTGGCCGCGGCAACTTAGCCGCGTTCAGAAAGAAATCGTTGGCGTTAAGATCATCGTTGCGGAAGAATTCCCACAGCGTGCCGTGCCAGGAATTCGTGCCGGATTTACTTACCACATCCACAATCGCGCCTGGACTTCGACCTTGGCTGGCATCATATAGGCCGGTCTGGACCTTGAATTCTTCGATCGTATCCGGCGCCGGCACCGCCATGCCCGCCGCCTGTGGTCCAAAGACTGTTCCCGAGGCCGAGTTGTTGGCGATATTGTTGGCGTCTATTCCGTTGAACTGAAAATTGTTCTCCGTTACCCTCGCCCCATTGTCTGAAACATTTTGATTGTTTTTGCCGACTGCTCCAGCGTCGGGCAAGTCCACAGAAACGCCGGTCGAGAACGCCAGGATCTGCGTGAAATTACGATTAGCGAGGGGCATCGCAAGAATCGCTTCCCCCGAAGTTGGGTGTCCCAGAGCTGAATTCTCTGTTTGGAGTAATGCCGCCGTGCCCTGCACCGTGACCGTTTCGCTGATACTTCCCACTTCGAGCTGTATATCGAGCGTCGCCGTCTCCGTGACGGCGATCTGAATGCCAGGCCTGGAGCTCACCTTAAAGCCGCTGCCTTTCGCCTCAATGCGATAAGAGCCGGGGGGCAAGAGAGGGATTCTGTAAATCCCGGCCGCACCGGTTTTTACTGTCCGTTGCGCGCCGGTAGCTTCGCTAGTGGCAGTCACCTCCACATTGGCCACGACTGCGCCTGAGCTGTCTTTAACCGTACCCGTGAGGGCTCCGGTGTCGGCTGTCTGGGCGTGTAGGGGCGCTGCGCCCAACGTGCCAATCAGAACAACCAACACGCCAAGCAAGTTTTTCAACGATTCTCGTGTCATGGCCTACCTCCTTTAGGTTTGCAAGCGGGGAATGGCCCGCTGTTTCGGTTGTCTGGGTCATTGCCACAACCCATGTGAGCAACAAAAACTACGACCGCACCACGACGAATTCACACTGGAAAAAGTTTATGGTTCGTATCTTTACCCCTCACCGCCTGTGAAATAAGGTGTGTTAGAGCCGGCTTGTTTTGATTGTCCGGCAGCCCCTCGAACCCCCTGTTTTGCTCCGCCATTTCTCTACTACAACGTTCGTTGTAGCAAGAGCGGCTCGCACTCCGACAATGAGGCTCCTTATAATGGTTCGCCCTGTCGGTTGTCAAGCAGAAAGTGCGCCGCTTGATGCGACCGGCTTGAGTTACACCGTTTGTTGTATTCTGTAAGAATCCAGATGCCATATTGATTCACTCTCTTGCGGCGATCCGGCGCGCGGCTCTCACGTGGCCTGAGGAT
>JAWOLO010000570.1:0-3882 GCA_033853375.1 Terriglobia bacterium | reverse complement strand
CTTTCTTGCATTTTTAGTTGTGCATGTGATGCTGATCGTTATGACCGGATTTGTCCGCAACATGAACCATATCGTTTATGGGAACCGACGAGCAGAACCCGATGGGGATGTATCTCGGACTCTTCGGAATAGGAGTGGTTATCCTTTCCTGGATCGTGGCGCACTATTTCTCCTGGCACCACCCGCGCGGATTGCAGCACGCGCTTAAATCCGTGACCTATCCGATGCAGCTCCTCACATTGAATCGTCTAGCGCCGCAGCAGAAGTACACGGAGGATGAGATCTCGCCGTATTTCTGGCCAAACGGGAAAATGCCGATCCGTGACGACTGGAAGCACCTGGCAGCGAATGGGTTCAAGGATTTCCGGCTCAGAGTGGAAGGTCTTGTCGAAAACCCGGTAGAGCTTTCTCTTGCCGATTTGGAGCGTTTGGGTGTGGTCGAGCACATCACGATGCATCATTGCATCCAGGGATGGAGCGGTATTGCGAAATGGGGCGGCATTCCTTTGAAGGAGCTTATTGATCTCGTGCGGCCAAAACCGGAAGCGAAAGTCGTCGCCTTTTTCTCCTTTGGCGAAGCTCTTTATGGCGGCCACTATTACGACACGCAGCGCCTTGAGAACGTTCTGAAGCCGCAATGTCTGCTGGCAACGCACATGAACGGCAAGCCGCTCCCCGAGGTATACGGAGCGCCATTGCGGTTGCGCGTCGAGAACCAGCTTGGGTACAAGATGGTCAAATGGATCGAGCGCATCGAATTCGTTGAATCGGAAAAATTGCTTGGCAAGGGAGAAGGCGGCAAAAACGAAGACGATGAATATTTCGACCTGCTGCCCAACATCTGAATGGGGAAGCCCGATTCAACTGCCCAGGAGCACGTAAGCAGCGACCACATTTTCTCCTTGCTGCGGCGCCTCCGGTTAGATTGGCTGCTACAACACTTTCCATCGCGGTTGGTCAGGTCAATTTACGTGTTTGTGAATGGCTTCATTACCATCGCTGTGCTTGCTCTGCTGGCACTTCTTAGCCGCAATCCATTTGTGTTTCCGTCTCTCGGACCGACCGCTTATCTGCTATTTTTTTCTCCCCTCGGCAAAACCTCAAGTCCGCGAAATACCATTTTCGGCCACGCCATCGGACTTGTCTGTGGATACGCGGCATTTGCTCTCACAGGGGCCGGAGCACAACCGTTCGGGGGTCAGCAAGTAATATTCTGGCCACGAATCCTGGCAGCGGCTCTTTCGCTTTCGGCGACCGGCGCCTTGATGGTGCTCCTGGACGTTAGTCATCCGCCTGCCGGTGCCACTACCCTGATCGTGTCGCTTGGGATCATTTCGAAACCGCGAGAGCTCGTGATCATCGAAGTCGCGGTATTCCTTCTCGTTGCCCAAGCTCTGGTGATCAATCGATTGGCCGGATTGCCGTATCCGTTGTGGAATGCCAAGGCTTCGGTCGGAAGACTGGAGGACAGCACTGAGTAACCAACCTGTCTGGCTGGACGAGAAAACCAAGTCCATCATGGATCGCGCTATCGCGCGGGAGCAGTCCCTGTCACGCCTGTTGATGACCTATATCGCGACGGGGGTAATGTTTATGCTTTTGCCCGGCACATTCCTTGGCGTGTGGAACCTTATTAAGATCAGCAGTCGTGAAGCGGCGGAATCCATCTCGCCGGCCTGGATTCAAGCACATGGCCATGCACAACTGTTTGGTTGGGTGGGCACCTTTATTTTGGGAATCGGTTTTTACTCCATTCCTAAGCTGCGAAAGCTGAAGCCCTTTGCTCTCTGGGAAGGGTGGATGTGCTGGGGACTTTGGACTATCGGCGTGATCACGCGCTGGTTCTCGAACATCGACCCATGGCATTGGCGTGTCCTCATGCCACTTTCGGCCGTACTGGAGCTTGTGGCCTTCCTAATTTTCTTCCGCGCCGTTGCGAGCCATCGGCCTGCAGGTGGGACACCCAAACCTTGGGAACCCTGGATCTTTGTTGTGATCGCAGCGACCTTGGGCCTGTTGGCTTCACTCCTGCTTAATCTAGGGGCGTGTATTCAATTGTCTCTCAATGCAAGTTCTCCTGCATTCCCGCACGAATTCGACCAACGCTATCTAATCGTTTCCACCTGGGGCTTTCTCATACCGATGGTCTGGGGGTTTAGCTCTCGCTGGCTCACCGTCTTCATGGGCTTGCGCTCAATTCGGAGCGCGCCTCTATTGGTGGCGCTGGGATTAAATACAGCCGGTGTAGTGGCTGGTTTCATCGAGCATTTCGTTATTGCAACTGTGCTTTTGCTGGCAGGTTCGGGGACAGCGATTGCGGCGATCCGCTTCTTCGAGCCTTCGGCGAAAGCAGCGAAAACCATAAACGTTCATCGAAGTTTTCCTGTGTTTGTCCGCTTGGCCTACGTGTGGCTGCTAATTGCGGCGGCGCTCGGCATTTGGGCATCGCTCATGAACGAAGCCCCTGGAATCTGGGGCGCATCACGCCACGCACTGACTGTGGGATTTATGGCGGCGATGATCTTTTGTGTCGGCCAACGAGTGCTGCCATCGTTTTGTGGAATGCGCGTATTGTGGAGCCCGAGGCTGATGCTGCTGATGCTCATTCTATTGATGACCGGCTGCACACTGCGCGTCTCGTCGGAAATCCTGGCCTATCAGGATTACGCGAAATGGGCGTGGGACGTTCTGCCGATTTCTGCACTCATCGAACTAACGGCAGTGGCGTTGTTTGCGCTCAACCTGATTGCGACGTTTGCCCGCGCGCCGGTGGTTCCACCATCTCCACTTACAATGACGACCGAATAACAACTTACGAAATGAATGGGAAAGGAGTTCACATCCGATTCCGCCTTCAATGTCTCTTCGCTCGTCTTCGCGCTGATTTCTTCAACTCTTTTGTAGGCCGCGACCACAGAAGTCGAAGGGCGGAGCCTTTGTGAATCGCGATGTGGTCGGTCTTGTCGCTCTTAATGAAGTATTGCGGTTCGTCCTTCGTGGCGTGGTGGACATAGCCTTTGAATCTCACGTCTGAAACAGCCTTCTGGAGGATGACCTCGCCCACGCCACCCGCTTCCGAGTTTTATTCAACGTGATCGCCGCGTTTGAGGTTTTTGGCATTCGCAGTTAGGGGTATTTTGAGTGAGCAACAAGTGACGATTCAAGTGGCGAAGCCAATCCCCTCCGCCCACGTGTCGGCCAGGATAAGCGCAGCCTTGCCGCTCGACCTGCGCAACGCGCGCTCCAGCATCCTCCTCGTAGCGCCAGGACTATAACAGGCTGGTTCGCGCGCGCCGTCTACGCGTGACGGACGTTGATCCTCGAATGAAGACAACTTCATGCTGGGTGCAACGACCCCTGCTTGTTCACGTCATTTATGATCCGCTGCACGTTTGGCGATTGGCCCCCATGTTGCCAGTGACCCACGCAACGGGCTGTGGTCAAGGTGTTTGGCCTCAGCGACAGCCTGGCACTGTGCTGTTCGCAAGCCAGAAGGTGTACACCGCGCAATCGTCCGGTGCCGGAGACCGTGCCGCTGGGATCTGTCTGGCAACAGGAGGGAGCGTGCGCAAGTATGCCACGAGCGCGCGGATATCCTCTTCGTCCCAGTTCGATGCGTGGTCCCAGATCATGCCCTGCCAGTGGAGCGTGCGGCCGTCGGGAGTGATGCCGCTACGAATGGCTCGGGCGATTTGTTGCTCGGTCCACGCTCCGATCCCTGTTCTCACATCGCTGGTGATGTTACGACTCCATAGTGTGCCAAAGGGACGCCAACTGATCTTCTGCCCGCCAGCTCCGTTCGGATTGTGACAGAAGGCGCACGAGGCAACCGTGAAGACGTAGCGCCCCCGCTCGACGAGCGCTTTTTGTTCCGGCGTCTTG
>JAWOLO010000569.1:0-7583 GCA_033853375.1 Terriglobia bacterium | reverse complement strand
CGGAAGAATTTGATAGCGTTTGGCGGTTTCGTACGGGACAAGCTTGACGACCGCCTGGTCAATTTCGAAGTAGGAGAGATTGATTGCTGGGACGCCATATTGCCGGGAAAGGAAATTGGTGACGTCCTCTTCGGTCAGGAAGCCGAGTTTCACGAGGGCTGATCCCAAGCGGGATCCGTTGTCCCGCTGCGCCCTCAAGGCCTGCTCCAATTGCTGCTGGGAGATGACCTTCTCTTTAACCAGAAGATCACCTAACCGTTGCGACATTCCCTGCTCCCTTGATGTTGGATCCGGCTCGCCTTTGCGCCCTGAAAAGTAACCACAAGGTACATTTCTGCGGATGCGCAAATCGCCGTGCGACAATAACTTACAGCAAATTCAGACACACAGGTGCGAGTGAGGCCCAGCGTATGTTCTGTGACATAAATTGTCAATCGAGAATAGTTTCTGAATTAGTAACTAAAGAACTACAGACTCAGGTAAGGTGGACGACGTAGAAAAAGTAGGTAATAGGCAAATCGGCAAGGGCAAAACGTGGGTCAAAACCGGCAAATCCGTTCCTTTTTCGAGACTCTGAGAAACGCCTGGGGGGCACAATATTGGTGGCCGGCCGAATCAGCCTTCGAGGTCATCGTAGGCGCGATACTGACCCAAAACACTGCGTGGACCAATGTCGAAAAAGCCCTGGTCAACCTTCGGGCGGCGAAAGCGCTTTCCGTCACGGTGATTCGTAAGATTCCTGTAAGGAATCTGGAGAAGCTGGTCCAGCCAGCAGGATTCTTTCGACAGAAGGCGGCTCGGCTGAAGCGTTTCGTCGAATGGCTGGATCAGCGCCACGGCGGTTCACTGCAAAGGATGTTCGCTCGGCCTACTGAAGAGTTGCGAACTGAATTGCTCAACTTGAATGGCATCGGGCCGGAGACTGCCGACTCCATCTTGCTTTACGCAGGACAGCACGAAGTTTTCGTCGTCGACGCTTACACGAGGAGAATCCTGGAGCGCCACAGGGTAGTACGGCCCGAGGCAAAATACGATGACATTCGCCGGATAATCGAGAGGGCGCTACAAACTCCTCGCGTGACGAGCGAGGTAGCGGAAAGCCCGCTGCCGACAAATGAGGGCGAACCCGGTCCGCGTCCTCCAGAAGAAACAGTGATTCCGAGAGTTCACGTGCCCTCAACCATGTCGGTGGCTCCCCGGTCATCTCTGGCCCAGGACTTCAACGAGTTCCATGCATTGATCGTGCAGGTGGGCAAACATTACTGCCTCAGCCGGCTAGCGCGGTGCGAGCAATGTCCGTTGGGGGTGTACTTGCATCGACCAGTGGTATTCTCCAAGTCAAAACGGCGCGGGCAAAGGACAAAGCGGAACGGCTGATTTTGTCAGAGTTGCTGTTTATGCTTCTTTCCCGTTTTGCCCGTTTTCCCTCTTGATATTTCGTTTCAGCTTCGCTGTTTTTCCCTTTGCCGTTTTGCCGTTCGCATATAATTTCCGCATCTCCCTCGAGTTCTGATGCGTCCACTCAGGTAGGGCACGGTTTTGTCCTCCGGATCACCAATTCGTAACGCTCGATCTCGCCCTCGGCGGGCTACCTTGGTTTTCCTGGGGTTGGTCATCTTCTTGCTCTTCGGGACGATCTTCTCCCAGGCAGCGTTCAACCTGACGTTTCTGCGACCCGATACGACCGGACAGACGCTCGTTTTCGCAGCCCTCTCGGCGATTATTTTTCTGCTACTGGTCGGGCTCAGCTTCGTGCTCGCACGCAACCTGGTAAAGCTCTACCTGGAGCGGCAGAACGCCAAGCAGGGTTCGAAGTTCCGCACCAAAATGGTGCTTGGCGCCCTCTTCCTGTCGTTTGGACCTGTCATCGCGATGTTCCTCTTCTCCTACGGCTTGATGAACCGCTCCATCGACAAGTGGTTCTCGCGTCCAGCCGAGGAAGTTCGCGAACACACGGCGAGTGTGACGAAGCTGCTGAGTGATTATGCGGGGAGCAATGCGCAAGCGGAAGCCGACGCGATCGTCACCTCTCCAGAAGCGCAACGTGCCTACCACACGGGGAACTTCGGATCGATGCTGGAGGAGTTCCGCAGGCGCGAAATGACCCTGCAGGGCGGATTTGCCATCGCGCTGATCGATGACCGGGCCGAAGCAGCCTACCAGTCACCCGATTCCTGGTATGTGCTGAAAGGCAAGCTGCCGCTGCAATCCATCGAATCCAAGAGTCCTTTGCCAATTACGGTCGATGGCAAGGAGTTCATGCTGGCGACCAGCAAGATTGGCGGCAACGGCCGCGTGCTGGTAGCGATGCCTCTGCCGGCAAAGTACTCCACGACACTGCGCGAACTCGAGGACAGCGAACGTAAGTATTCGGCTCTGCGCCTCGAACGGAAATTGATACGTCAGACTTACCTGCTGGTGCTGCTGCTGTTAACCGTGATTGTGCTGTTTGCTGCTACCTGGTTTGCCCTTTATCTCTCGAAGATGGTGATCCGACCGGTGTCGGCACTAGAAGAAGCCACGCAGAAGATCAGTTCAGGAAAGCTCGACTACCGGGTGGAAGTGACGGCCGGAGACGAGCTTGCCGAACTCGTGGCCAGCTTCAATCGGATGGCGGCCGAGTTGGAATCGAGTCGAACGCAGATTGAGAACAGCAGTCGCGAACTTGAAGAACGACGCCGCTCGATGGAGACGATCCTCGAGAGCATTCCGACCGGGGTTGTCTCGCTCGACAGCGGTGGCAACATAACCCACGTCAACAGCGCCTTCCGTCGTATGTTCCGGCTAGATGCGAACGAAATTGTGCGCAAGGACATCCTGCGCGAGCGTCTGGGAACCGAGGCCGCGACGGACCTTCGGCGGCTGCTGCGCAAGGCCGACCGTATGGGAACGACGCAGACGCAACTGGAAATTCCCAACGGCGCTGCCAGCATGAAGGTCGGCCTCACGGTAGCCTCCATGAACTTGCGTGTGACCGGACACGAGTCGCGACTCGGCTATGTCGTGGTCTTCGAAGATCTCTCGGAGTTGTTGCAGGCTCAAAGGCAGGCGGCATGGCGCGAGGTGGCGCGGCGCATCGCGCACGAAATCAAGAATCCGCTTACGCCGATTCAGCTTTCGGCCGAACGCATTCGGCGGCACATTGATCGCGGTGCGCCAGATGATCAGTCGCTTGCCGTAATTCATGGCTGCGCCGAAACGATCGCAGGGGCGGTTGAGACGGTTCGTAAGCTGGTGGATGAGTTCTCAACCCTGGCACGCTTTCCGCAATCGAAGCCGAAACCGGCGGACCTCAATGCAATCGTCGAGTCGGCGCTGGGGATGTTCGATGGGCGTCTCAGTGGTCTAAGGGTCCAGAAACTTCTCTCTGGCGATCTGCCGCCGGTGATGGCCGATCCGGAGGCAATAAAACGCGTTGTCGCCAACCTCGTGGACAACGCCGCGGAGGCCATGCAGGATTCAATGGTACGCGAGTTGACGATTTCCACTTCGCTGCTCGGTGGTCGCGAAGCCGTCGAACTCGTCGTGGCCGATACCGGACAGGGCTTGACACAAGAGGTCAAAGAACGGCTCTTCCTTCCCTACTTTTCCACGAAGAGTCGTGGTACCGGCCTCGGACTCTCGATCGTTGCCCGCATCATCGAGGACCACCAGGGCAGCATCCGCGCAGAAGAGAATCAACCAGTCGGGGCTCGGTTCATCGTTGAGTTGCCGATCGCGGCGGAAAACCATTCCCAAATACCTTCAGCCGACGCGATGCGCGAAGCCGGAGATTAACTGTCGGCTATTTCTTATTCTGGCCTTCCTCTTGCTCTTTCTCTTACGTTTCTCTCGCTCTTTCTCTTAAAAGCCACACTTTCTGCTAAATTAGACACACATGTACCACGTCCTGATCGTTGATGACGAGACCGGCATTCGCCAGTCGCTCAGCGGTGTTCTCGAAGACGAGGGCTACAAGGCTTCAGCTGCCGAGAACGCCGAAGAATGTCTCGAGGTGTTGCGGAAGAACCACTATGATGTGGTTCTGCTCGACATCTGGCTGCCCGGCATCGACGGGCTAGAAGCGCTGGAGAAGATCAAGGAGTTCGACGATCCGCCCGAGGTCGTGATGATCTCCGGCCACGGCTCCATCGAGAGTGCTGTGCGTGCAACCAAGCTAGGCGCTTACGACTTCCTTGAGAAGCCCCTGTCGATCGACAAGACTCTGATTGTGGTCAAGAACGCGGCCGAGGCTCGCCGCATGCGCTTCGAGAACAACGAATTCAAGCGCCAGATGCTGTCCAAGAGCGTAATCGTCGGCGACAGTGTGCCGATGAAAGCGCTGCGGCAGCAGATCGGGCTGATGGCGCCAACGAACGCGCGTGTCCTGATTTACGGCGAATCCGGCACTGGAAAAGAACTGGTGGCTCGAGCCATCCACGCGCAGAGCTTGCGCAAGCACGAGATGTTCGTCGAGGTAAATTGCGCCGCTATTCCCGAGGACTTGATCGAGAGCGAATTGTTCGGACACCGTCGCGGAGCCTTCCCCGGCGCAAATAGCGATAAGGACGGCAAGTTCCAGAAAGCCGACGGCGGCTCGCTCTTCCTCGACGAAGTCGGCGATATGAGTTTGAAGACGCAGTCGAAGGTGCTGCGAACTTTAGACGAAGGTAGATTCATTCCGGTCGGACTCGAAGCGCCAATCACGGTCGATGCGCGCGTGATCGCGGCGACGAACAAAGACTTGGAAGACGAAATCTCGAGGGGCAACTTCCGCGAGGATCTGTTCTATCGGCTGAACGTGGTTCCTTTCTCTGTGCCGCCGCTGCGCGAGCGCAAGGAAGATATTCCGCAGCTCGTCCGCTATTTTCTGAAAGACATTTCAGCCGCCTACAGTCGGCGCGGCAAAGAAATCACCGACGACGCGGTGGATACGCTGATGCGTTACTCGTGGCCGGGGAACGTGCGTGAGCTGCGCAACGTGATCGAGCGCGTCGTCATCATGAACCCGACCGTACACAAGATTGACCGCAAGCACTTGCCGCCACTGGTTTATCGCGACGGGTCGCGTCGCGCACTAGGTGAGTTCTCCACGCTGCACCAGGCCCGCGCCGCCTACGAACGCGACTACATCCTGAAGAAGCTCGACGAGAACCACGGCAACGTCAGCCGAACGGCAGAAGTGCTCGGGCTGGAACGAAGTCACATGTATCGGAAGATGAAGGCGCTGGGAATTGCGGTGAAAGAGTAGTAGTGAGTACCGAGTACCGAGTTCCCATGTTCTCGCTACTCGTTACTGGGTTTAGTCAATCCCTCCAACTGCTTCCGCCAATCTAGCGTCTCTTCTACCGCTCTTGCTGATCCGCGCCAGCCTTCGCGCACTTTGACGAAGAGTTCCAGGAAGACTTTCTTTGCGAGGAACTTTTCGATTTCAAGGCGCGCGCGCGTTCCGATGTGTTTCAGCATCGATCCCTGTTTGCCGATGATGATGCCCTTCTGTCCCTCACGTTCAACGTAAATGGCGGCGGCGATCTTCACCAGCTTTGGCGTCTCCTCGAAGTTTTCGACAATCACGCCGGTCGCGTAGGGCACTTCTTCCTTGGTGTTGATCAGCACCTGCTCTCGGATGAGTTCGGCGACAACAAAGCGCTCGGGTTGATCGGTAATCTGATCCTCGGGGAAATACTTCGGGCCCTCCGGCAGCGAGTTCACCACCGAAGTCAGCAGATCATCGAGTCCTTGTCTCTTCTCCGCTGAGATTGGGATCACTTCATCGAAGTTATGCAGCTTGGAGTACTGCTGGATGAGGGGCAACAATTTTTCTTTCTCGATCAGGTCAATCTTGTTCAAGAGAAGAAATGCCTTTGTTTTCGCTCTCTTGACCAGTTCGAGCACAAACTCGTCGCCGGTACCGAACTTTTGCGAGACATCGATCATGAGCAGCAGGAGATCACAGCCGATCAATGCGTCTTCCACTTCCTTCATCATGCGTTTGTTCAGGGCGTCGATTGGCTTGTGCACACCCGGCGTATCGACGAAGACGATCTGGCCGGACGGGCGCTTCCCCTGCTTCTTCACGTTAACAATGCCGGTGATGCGATTGCGCGTGGTCTGCGGCTTGTGGGTGACAATCGCAAGTTTTTCGCCAACAAGCGCGTTCAGCAGCGACGATTTGCCGACGTTGGGGCGACCGATGATGGAAACGAAGCCGGAACGAATGGGCATAAAGGTTTTGTATTCACCCATATCTGCTAACTTCGGCAGATATGGGGCACGGAGACTTCATGAAGAGTCTATCGTGTCTCGCGCTGGGATGGTGGATTAGGTGCCTGGTGGACGGATTCGTGATCGGCGAGCTGCGAGATGCGCACCCGCTCGACTCGGCGCTGTGTTGATTGGAGCACCTCGAAACGAAGCCCCTCGATTTCGACGACTTCGCCCGGCGAAGGAATATGTCCGGCGAATTCGGTGACCAAGCCACCGACCGTGGTGGCTTCCCAATCGCCACGGCGGATGCTGAAGATCTTCTCGATCCGGTCGACGTCGACCCGCCCGGAGACAATAAACGAGTGATCTTTCTCGCGCACGACGTCGCGGGCCTCATCTTCATCCCGCAGTTCACCGACGATTTCCTCGACCAGGTCCTCGATCGTAACCAAGCCGGCGACGCCGCCATATTCGTCAATGACGATAGCCATGCGCACGTTTTCGCGCTGCATTTCGCGCAGCAACTCACCGCCACGCTTGGTTTCCGGAACGAAGTGCACGTCGGTGGACATCAACTCACCGACATGACGTGTATGCGCCTCAGTGTCCGGAACCTGCAACACGTCGTGCGAGAAGATGATGCCGACGATATTGTCAATTGAGCCCTCATACACGGGAAAACGGCTGTAACCGTGGTCGCGAAGCAGGTCAGTGAACTCAGCGATGGTGGCTTCGGCCGAGACCGCGATGATATTGGGACGGGGCGTCATGACCTCGCGTACCATTTTGTCGCCGAATTCGATCACAGAATGAATCAGGTCGCGGTCGCTCTCTTCGATGATTCCTTCATCCTGACCGGCCTCGATCAGGGCATCCACGGCTTCGGAAGGGTGCTCAGGTTCCTCGTCAGCGTGCTCACGGGTCAATGAAACGACAGATTGCAGGAAACCCAGCACCATGGTGAGCGGCATACAGAGATAGATCAGTCCCATCAGGAATGGCACGAAATTCCGCAGCCATTGCCCACGGGTGCGCGCAAACAGTACGTATGGAATAAATCGCTGGAAGACGAGTATGACGAAGATCATCAACACGGCGGTTTCGCCGAGTTCAGCTAGTTGCCAGTGGCCATACTCGCGCTCGATACCGTAGGCAACGAGGAGCGTTTGCGCCGTGATTGTGATCTGCTCGAGCAGGGCCATAGAGAGAGCTGCGCGATGCCGGCTGACTCTCAACCGTGGCTCGATCTGTTGCTCGAAATACTCGATGTTCTCCTGGAATTCGCGCGAGAGGAATTTCCCGGCTTCGGTGTAAATGCGCGCCGTGTACGCCACCAAGAGGAGCAGAAACAGGAGGACGACGAAAAGTGCGACGATCGCGGAGGTCATGGCGACTTC
>JAWOLO010000568.1:0-6445 GCA_033853375.1 Terriglobia bacterium | reverse complement strand
TGGTCACAATCGCTTTTCCCACGTAGTTCGCCGGTACGATGTCGATTCTATCGTGAGGGCGCAGCGGAAGGACAGGCATCCGCGCCAGCAAGTCGAACGCCTGCACCATGTCAAACTGCGAAGTCTCCGGGCGCTGGCTGTCTCCCAGCACGATGGCGGGCCGGAAAATCGTCTTCGGAACATCTGGCAACAACTGATTCGCCATGTGCTCGCAGAATTTCTTCGTGCGTGCATATGGATCATAATCGGAACGCGCCCAATCGATCGCACTGTCCTCGCTGACGACTTCGTTTTTTCTCTTCCCCGCCACGGCCACCGTGGAGACGTGCGAATACCTGCGCAGCCCATTGCGGTTCTGCGCCCGGCGCGCCAGTTGAATCACCTCCAGCGTGCCGCGCAAATTGACGTTCAGGCATTGCTTCTCCGATTTGCGGTTCAGCGAAGCCGCGCAATGAATCAGCGAATCCGTTGTATCGACCAATGCATGGTAATCATCATCGGACAGGCCAAAGCGTTCCCTGGTCAGGTCTCCGCCAAAGATACAGATGCGCGTATCGAGATATTCGAGAAATTCCGGAAAATCGAAATGCAATTGCAGGGAGGTCCAAAGCCGCTCACGCGCTTCTTGTTCTGTTTCCGCGCGGACCAGCAAATTCAGCTTGTCGCGGTATCCGGAGAGGAGCCCCGCGACCACGTAGCCGCCAAGATATCCGGTCGAACCGGTGACGAAGATCGCCATATCAATCGGACGACGGCGCCGCTTTCGAGAAAGCCCCTTGCTCCGCAGGCTGGCCGTTCCCGTTCCAATCGAGCACGCGCGGCTCCCGCAATTCTAGCGGCCGCCCTTCCATCAGCGGATAGCACCAGCGGCGCAGCGCCGGGATGTGCACGTTGATCCAGTAATCCCACCAATCCACCGCTTCCGGCGTGAAATCGAAAAGCGCCCGCTCCTCGGCCGGCAGCGCCGCCGAAAGCAGCCGCGCGTTCTCGCACTCGAAAACGTGCTCGTTGTGCAGAATAAAAGGCTCGTACAGCTCGATGAGCTTTTCCGCGCGAATCAGGTCGCGCTCAGCCTTGGCGAAGGGCGCCTTTTTCAACCGCAGCGTAGTGGCCGCGCGATTGATGCCGGATACCACTGCCTTTTGCATCGGAATCGACAGCCGCTCGTAGCGCTGCTTCGAAACGGGAATTGTCTCGAATTTTACCTTCAGCCAGTTCTCGATGCTTTGCGAGCTGCGGTAATACTTGCGGTGCGCTAGTCCAGTCAACTCAATGCTTCGCCCCATGTTGACCGGATTAACTGCCGAGGTCGCCAGCTGATACAGCCTTGCGTGGCGTCGCGTTACCACCGCCGCGGCAATCAGCGTCATCCCCCGGCACACCATATCCACGGGAATGACATCCAGGCATTTCCGTTCATTCGACGGAAGCTGGCGGAAATTTGTCCCGAGCAAATACGACAGCGGCCCCGAAGTGTTAATTCCTTCGTTCCATCCAGTAAACGGCGAGCGCTCCGAGCTCTCCACGATCGACGGCCGCACGATTGCAATCGCAAGGTCTTTTCCGTGGCGCGCCAAAATCGATTCGCCCAGGCTCTTGGTAAACGTATACGTGTTGGGCCAGCCCAGATGCTGCGCGCGGCGCATGCCCACATGCGTTAGCCGGTTGCGTACCCAACGCGCGCGGTTCCGCCGCAGAACGCCCTCGAGCTCTGCCACAGGTGCAGAAGATTCGTCTCCGCCGCGTCCTAGAGCTTGCCGGCGAAGCGCTTTGCTCAACTCGGGACTCTCGGCGCGCGCTTCGATGCGCCGTATCCGTTCCCGCAGCGAAGCGATTTCATTTTCCGCATCGAACCGCGGGTCCCGCTTGGGATTGTAATTGTCCTCTAGTTGCTCGCTGACGCGCCCGTCCCGCATTCCAACCACGTAGCAGGTCGAAAGATGCATCAGTCCTGCGTGTTTGCATTTCTGCAGGAAATTCAGCAAATGAAGCGTGGAATCCACGTTCGAGGAAAGGGCGTCGCGCAAGTCCGGATTGAAATCCGTTAGGCCCGCGCTGTTCACAATCAAATCCAGCGAGTTTTGCAAACGCGCTTGGGTGGCTTCATCCAGGCCCAGGCCGGGCAGGCTCACATCTCCTTCAACCACTTCCACCTTTTCGCTCAAGAAAGTGCCAAGTTTCTGTCGATAGTCCTCGTGCAAGGAATCGAAGGCAGGTGACTCCTCGACGATTTTCTCGAATCGCCGCTGCGCGGAGGTCGTACGATTGCGCCGGACTAACAGCGTGATCTTGCCGATGTTCGGAATCTTTTCGAGCAAATCCACGAGCCAAACTTTGCCGATGAAACCGGTCACGCCGACGAGCAGAATGTGCCGGTTCGCTAATGCTTCACGTACCGAGAAGCTCTCGATGCGTTGCGCGCCTCCAAAAACCGCCACTGCCTTCTTAATCGGAGATTTCGCCCGGGCCGTCGCCTTAATTCCGCTTTCTAAAAGCCCGGGATTTTGCGACCAGCCTAGTTGGGTCAAGAGCTTTTCTCTCGCAATTCGCCCGTCCGCAGGATTGCTTGCCAGCCAAGCGAGCGGTCCTCGCGGACGCACCACGGGATCCAGCAGCCGCCCCGTCGCTTTGCCGTCGCGGTATTCCAGCCGATTTGCGAGAAACGATTCCGCTCCCACATGATGTGCCAGAGGGCGAAGAATGTTTTCGAGTAGCTGGCCGACCAATACGACCCGCTCTCCCTGCCGGACCGACGCAACAATCTTTTCCACGGCCTCTTTGCGCAGTTGCGGCTTCAAAACGTAATGAAAATACTCTTCGCCCAGCAGGTCCAAGCGATCTCGGCTGACTCCTCGCAGCAGCAGATGCAGAAACCGCGTGGCGAACGTGCGGCTTGCCGCATAGGCAAACGGCCGCGCCAAGGCCATGCCGGCCATGCCGGCGCGCCGCGCCCAGCGTTCGGAAAAGCTTCGCGCATTCCACGTGAAAAAGCCCACCGGGCGCAAGGCGCCAAGTTCCAGCAGGGATCCTTCCACACGCCAATAGCTGGCTTTTCTTTCCGCGGTGGAAAGGGTCGCATGTCCTGATTTGGGAGGTGGGGGCGTCATCGTTTGAATGCTATGAGTGCAGACTCGTCCGTTCCTCACAAGTCTCTTTGAAAACATGAACCTTTGAGACGTTTCTCATTTTTCCAATCAAACGGCTCTAGGACGGAATATCGCAGCCTGCCCTGCTCTCACACGACCAGATTGCCCGGCTCTTTAACCGGCAGGCTGCTTGGGAAAGGTAAAGGTAGCACCCCCAAAGCCTCCCCGCAAGATAAGGTAAAGATTTGTTACTTCCCGGGGGCAGCCGCGTGCACTTTACCTGAACATAGGCTCATTTCATTTAATTGTTGCGAAAACTTCGGCAGAAGCGTGTCTACACGCCCCACCCGTACCGCTCGGCGTGTTCAAACGTCCGTTGCATTTCTTCTTTCAGGACTTCTGTAAAGACCGATCCCCCAACTACACGCGCCTTAGGCTCGGCGATATCCGGCGTGCGATAGCCCCCGGAGAGCACGCGTGTCAGCGACTGCTCGACCCAATCTGCCTCCAGCGTCAGCCCGAAGGCATCCCGCAGCATCATCGTGGCGCTAAGAATCGAGCCGATGGGGTTGGCGCTGTCCGTCCCTGCGAGGGAAGGTGCGGAACCGTGAATCGGTTCAAACAGCGGTGCCGCCTCCCCAAAACTCGCCGAAGGAATTAATCCAATCGAACCTACTAACGCCGCCGCCGCGTCGCTCAGAATGTCCCCAAACATGTTGCTACACAGAATCACGTCAAACTGCGACGGCTTCAGCATCAATTGCATGGCGGCATTGTCCACGTACATGTGCTCAAGCTTCACGGATGGGTAGACCGCGTTCATGGCCGTCACGGTTCGCCGCCAAAGCTGCGAACTCGTCAGCACGTTGGCTTTGTCCACGGAGCACAGCCGCCGCGTGCGGCTCTCGGCTCGCGTATACGCAAACGCTGCAATCCGCTCAATCTCCGGAGTCGAATACGACTCCGTGTCCCAAGCGCGCTCCACGCCGTTTTCCGCCACGTTGCCGCGCTCTCCGAAGTAAATTCCTCCCGAAAGCTCGCGCACGATTTCCAGGTCCAGATCACCGAGCCGCTCTTGTTTCACTGGCGAAAGCCCGCGCAGCGGTTCAATCAGCTTCACCGGGCGCACGTTGACGTAAAGCCCCATGCCCTTGCGCAAACCAAGCAGTCCGCTTTCCGGCCGTTTCCCGACCGGCAGCGCATCCCATTTCGGTCCGCCAACCGCTCCCAAAAACACCGCATCGGCTTTCCGGCAAGCATCCAGCGTTTCATTGGGAAGGGGCGTCCCGGTGGCGTCAATGGCTGCGCCACCTAACGGACGCTCCACAAATTCAAAATCGTGATTGAATTCTTGTGCCGTCTCCCTCAAGACGGTAGCCGCAGCCCGCGTGACTTCCGGCCCGATGCCGTCTCCTGGGAGCAAAACGATCTTCTTCTTCATGACAATCCCTGAACCAATACAATCCTGCGTTGCTGCAAGCTTTTCAATAACCTAAATGTAGCAGTTTCCAGCTTGCCGCTCTGCAAACTTTGCTGCCGCGCGTGAATCAGGCAACGGAGGACGGTTCCGCTGCCATTGCCGCCGGGCGCCGGCGAATCACTTCGTGCGCGATACCCACGATGTCGCGGGCTCGCACTTGCTTCGATTTGTCGGCTAGTGTGGTCACCCGCCTGTAAATTTCCGTGAGTTCCGCATCACTCGCTTCATAGCCCAAATCCTTCAGCGTCATGCGCAAGGCATGACGGCCCGAGTGCTTGCCCACCACCAGCGAACGGTTGGGCACGCCCACCGTTTGCGGTGAAATGATTTCGTAAGTGAGCGGGTTCTTGATAATGCCATCCTGGTGGATGCCCGCTTCATGCGCAAACGCGTTCGCGCCTACCACCGCTTTGTTCGGTGCCACTTGCGCTCCCGTAATTTCTGTGAGCAGCCGGCTGGCAGGGAATAGCTGATCCAGGCGGATTCCCGTGGTAACGCCAAAGTTCTCTTTGCGCACCGCGAGAGCCACGGCTACTTCTTCTAACGAGGCATTTCCCGCGCGCTCGCCGATGCCATTGATCGTGCATTCGATCTGCCGGACGCCCGCGCGCACCGCTGCCAACGAATTCGCCACCGCCAGGCCCAAATCGTCGTGACAATGCGCGCTTAGGGTAACTCCATCCGAATCGCCTAGAAACTCGCGTACCTTCGTGAACATCGCGCCGTATTCTTCCGGTATTGCGTACCCCACCGTATCCGGCAGGTTCAAAACGGTCGCGCCCGCCTCCACCGCCACGCGGCAAACCTCGCACAGGAAATCGATGTCTGTCCGCCCGGCATCTTCTGCCGAGAATTCCACCACGTCCACGTGCTGCCGCCCGTACCGGATCATCGCCGCGATGGCTTCCAGCGCCTGTTCGCGTGTCATGTTCAGCTTCACGCGCAGGTGCAAATCCGATGTCGCAAGAAAGACATGCAATCTCGGCGCCGCCGCCGGTTCCAGCGCTTCGAGAGCTGCGCTCACGTCTTCTTTTTTCGCGCGTGCAAGCGCCGCAATCGGCACGTCGCGCACTTCCTTCGCAACCGCCTGGACTGCTTCCAGGTCGCCTCGCGAAGCGATCGGGAAACCCGCTTCGATCACGTCCACGTTCAACTCGGCAAGCTGCCGCGCCATGCGCAGCTTTTCATTCGTATTCATCGAAAAGCCCGGCGATTGCTCGCCGTCACGGAGCGTCGTATCGAAGATGCGTACGGTGTCCATAAAGGAATTCCCCCAGCCTCCAGTAACGCACGCCAGGCCCTCAGCAGTCCAATTTATCTTTATTCTGCTTTTGATAATTCTGTCTTATACTAGCTCGCTAGTGCCGTGCGTAGGGGGCGCGCTTTAGCGCGTCCCCATTTAGCTTTTGTCACGGAAGATTGGGCTACGAGGGGGACGTGTGGATCTTGCCGAACTGCAGGTGTTTCTAACCGTCGCAAAGGAAGGCAGCTTTTCCCGCGCGGCCGAACGCCTTTACCGCACCCAGCCGGCAATCAGTCTGGCCGTTCGCAAGCTCGAGGACTCTCTCGGCCAGCCGCTCTTTGTCCGCGGCGCCCGTCCCGTCCGCCTGACCGACGCAGGAACCATCCTGAGAGATTATGCCGAACGCTTAATCAATCTTCGTGACGAGGTCAAGAAGGGCCTCATGGAACTCGAGGGCCTCAACCGCGGCGAACTTTCCCTCGGCGTAAACGAGAGTTCCATTCATGCCCTTCTCCCCGCTCTCGCCAAATTCCGAGAATTGCATCCCGGCGTCCAGGTGCGCGTCCACCGCATGTTTTCCCGCGATATTCCCCACGAAGTCCTGAATTACCGCCTCGATCTCGGCGCCATTTCCTT
>JAWOLO010000567.1:0-6156 GCA_033853375.1 Terriglobia bacterium | reverse complement strand
TATTTCCCGCCCTTTGCAGAAACCGCGAAGAGCCTGCCCCGAGTGGAGTCGAGGGGACGGGGCGCCCGATTGTCTCGTGAGGATAAAAAACCAAGGCAAGGCCTGGAGACCCGCGAAAGATTTGACTTTCTAATTCTTCACTATTGCATTTCGCTTTTCGGAACAGACTACCTTCCCACGTAAGTAGAGCACGGCAGACGCATTATACTCCCCCTCGATTCTGTGCAAGCTCCACGTACGACGAATGCGGGACGGGATCACATGAAGAAAGGCATTGTTTGCCAACCGGCAAGCGGCATTCATGGCTACGGTGCCGTAGCGAATGATTCGCGCATTGTGAAGGCGCTTGATCTGATGCGCCAAGGCGACCCGATCAAAGCCACGGATATCGCCGGGGCTCTTAATCTTTCCGTTTCGCGATTGCGCCATCTGTTCAAGCAGGAAACAGGCATATCGATGAAGCAATTCCAGAAATTGCTACGGCTGAGTTGCGCAAGGGAGCTTGTTGAAAACTCCTTTCTGACGATCAAGGAGATCACGGTGCTGGTTGGGGTTACTGACGTCAGTCACTTTACTCGCGACTTCAAGGCGTTATACGGAAAAACTCCTTCTCAGGCACGTGTCCGCTCATCGGCGGTTAGAAAACGCAGTGAGTAGCCGGATTCGCCAAAAAATAGCCGCTTTGGCCAATCGAAACTCCTTGCAGTGTTCCGCTTTCGTGGAAACATGCTAGAAGGAGGTTGACTAACATGAAAAGATGTGTTTTGTTTGTGACACTTGCTGCTGCGTTGTCAATCTTTACTATTCCCGCCTTTGCCGACGCGAAGTGAGGAGACCCTCCAGCGCCTTTCGGTCCGAAAGGCTTGGTCGTTACGCTCTCGTTGCCGGTTCCCGAAGATGCGGAAGTAACTTACGCTTCCCCCGATATTTTTGCTGCCGTCAATCGCGTGATGGGACCAGAGATACCGGCGGACTTTCCTAAGAAATACTTTGTCGGCCTGCAACGGGTCAATATTTTCAATCAGCACATCTCGTTCGACGCGGAGGAATTTGTCAAGTGGCAAAAGCGCTATAACGTGGAAATGAAGAAAGACTTCCTGGCAACTTTCGAAGGCTCGCTAAAAAGAGGCCAGGTAATCGCCTCGACGCTGGTAGAGCATCCTTCGGTTAGTCATCCCGAACGATTCAAGGACGCTTGCAGTGTGGTATTGCAGAGGGCGGTACTCATTTCCAACCCGGCCCCTGATGGATTGAGGGAGACTATCTTTCTTCGCTCCTATCTCCACAGCGTTGAAGAATCTAGGGGCGCGGCAGCTAATTTCGTCCCAAGCGGCGGCTTCCAAGTGTCCTTCCCCTCCAAGACAGTCTGGTTCCCCCTCGAACTGACAACCGGAATTAGTGAACCCACCGCGTGGGTGGTACTGGACATCCTTTCCGCCAAACCGCTTAACCAGAAGCAGCTTCCCAGCCCGTTTCGCGTGGCGAAGACCGGGAAAATGACTTACCAGGGCAAGAGTTATCAGGTATTCAGGGTCACCGCCAAATTGGACACCAAACAGAAATGGGAGGATTTTAACGTCGGCTTCAGTGCCCAGCCGCCTTCAGCTACAGGCCCGCAAAAGCAGTGAAGATCCCAGAGTGCGGCGAGCGTCCGAGTAGTAGTTGAAAACCGAAAAATGAGAAACCTTCGGGGCCCCCAGCGCGCCCGGTTTGGCGCGCTGGGGTGCAAGAGCGGCGCTTTACCCGCCGCGAAAAGACGATTAAAGGAATCTCTTCCATTCTGCCGAACGACTCGCGCGCAGCGAAGCGGAGCGCCGGGAAAAAAGAATGTAGAGGGACAGTGCGTTTATCTCCCGCCCTTCGCGAGAACAAAAGGCGCGAAGGCCGGGGCACCCGTTTGTGTCGTGAGGTATAGAAAAATCAGCGCACGCCTAGGGCACCCGTAGGCAGGATTTGTCTCGTGAGGAATAGAAAACAAACTTAAAGGTGGGCCACCAGCCCAGCCGTTTGTGTCGTGAGGTATAGAAAAAACCGAGGCGAAGGGCGGGTGGCCCACGCTTTCGCCCGGTTTTGGCGAAGCGTGGGGGACACTAAATCTTACGTTTTCAGCTTTGGGACAATACCCATCCGTTCGCGCTTGGCGGCTGTCCATTCCGACTCAATTTCGACCACTCCTTCGGCTCCCGTTAGATAATGGCGATAGCTGCTCCATTTCCAGTCTTCGGGCTTCTCGACCAAGCCCCGCTTTACAGGATTGCGATCACTCCCCGGCGCGCCAAGACCGGGCGCGCCGGGGACCCGCATATAACGTAGCTTCTCAATGCGTTTGTGATCGCTGAACACATTGAAATCGTAGTAGCGCTTTTGCCAAAAAGCGCGGTCTCCGGCACGATCACGCAGTATGCGTGAGCTTGTTTGCTTGAGCATTCGCAAAGCCTCCGCCAGGCTCGACCGTTCGGGTTCGCTCGCCCGTCGAAGTTGCTCCTCGGTTCGCGGCATAAGCAGCAAGTCTACGCCTGATGTCCGAGGCAGCAAGTCGCTAAAGCAGTAATACTTCCGTTGCAGTTTCCTGTTTGCGGCACGTTGCACGGGCGCTTCTCTGAGGCTACGGGCTGAATTCGGCGTTACCGATCACCCGATGACCCGATCTCCCGATCACCAGATGATGTCCCTCCGTCTTAGGGGAAAAACATTCTCTGACATGCCCTTTTATAGCACCCGGCAAAACCTGTGGCATGCGGCCGAAACGATTCTGTTGGTCGCTGTACTATTAATTAAGGGGCAGATCGCTGCTCATACGGAGGTGCCTAATGCAGACTTGGGCGACATTCTCCATCATCGACCACCGGGAGCCCGTTTACCGCCAGGCTTTGGCGTTGTTCGACCGCATCGTGGTTCCCGTACCGCCGCAACCCATTGGAAATCAGACTCCTGAAGAGCTCGCTCAATTACAGGCAGAAGTCTCTTTCCTGGCCGACCACGGTGCAGCAGTCCTGCACGATTGGAGTTCCTCTGCTTTCCAGGAATGGCAAAGGCCGTTGTTGGCAGCGGCAATCGCTGCAAAGGTGAATCGCGACGCCTTCATGGATACCCGATTGATGCTTGCCGAGCACTTCGAATCCGACGATGTACAGGCAGTTCCGGTCTATGGCGAGCAGGCATACGAGGTGGCCCGCTTGACCTTGCCTCAGATTGAGGAGGCACTCACGCTCGAGGTCATGCAGCAGTTGCCGGTTCCAGACTTTGACACTCCGTTGGAAAATTTAGTGAAACTGCGCGGGACTCGTGCCTTTCGCATCGCGCTTGATGATCTGCTGGAGTGGAAGCGGAAAGAAGCGCCTGGCATTTTTGTTGCATCCGATCGGCCACGAGCCATGGCCGCGGCAATGCGGGACTTTGCCCGTCTGACAAAGAAGTACGCCGAAGCCATGGAGAGCGAGGGATACAAGAAGGCAGGTTCGGTAGCTTCAATCTTTTTCTCTTTGTTTACAGGTGAACCACTAGGCGCAATCAAGGAAGGCCTGGTTTCCCTTCGCGAACTTCGAGAACCTTGCTGGAAAAAGCTGTCGGAAACAAAATGTGCTCCTGGGGCAGTCGTATATCACTTTCAACAGGCGCTCGGAATCAGAGGCCAGAATGAAATGTCCCCGAGCGACGAGGAACGAAACCGCAAGCGTCTAACGAACCGGGACGAGGGCGAGGCGCGCATAGCGGACCCGAGAGCTTAAGAGAGGGACAGTACTTCTATTTTCCGCCCTTCGCAAAACCCGCGGAGAGCCTGCCTCGAGCGCAGTCGAGGGGACGGGGCACCCGCTTTTGTCGTGAGGTATAGAAAAAACCGAGGCGAAGGGTGTGGCACCCGGCAAGCCTGGGGCACCCGGCCCCTACCCCTCCCCCGGTTCATCCCCATTCGTCCCCACTTCGTCCCCAGGTGTCCCCAGCTTCCTCCCCACCCGTCCCCACGTTTTTTCTGCACCATCCCCACTCGACCCCACCCGATCTTTTGACTTGGCTGAATGCTGACTGCTGACTGCTGACGGCTCTCGTGGCTGAGAGTGCAGGCTGGAGGTCACAAGAGATACTGGCTGGATGCTGGCGGAGCTAGGCGCAGCTAGCTAAGAACCCATCTTATAAATCGGTTTGAAAGGGCACAGCTTCCAGCCGTGCCCCACAAAACCCGGTAAATCGTGGGCCTTAGCCCCTGCGGGTAAACCTTACCTCGATTTATCCAGATGCCTTGTAGTCAGGTATGTTGTCAAAGAGCGCGTTCTGCATTTCGCCTGGGCGACCATGCCGACAATATCACTTTTTATTCGCCCACACAACATGAATTTGAGGTCAGAGATTTTTCTCTTCATCTTCCGCCGCTTCACGGTTTGAAACAGAAATCAATCCGCTTGTCGTCCTGAGCGAGCGCAAGGCGTGTGGCGACAGAACGCGAATCCGGGGTCTTCAATGCGCGCGCGGTTTTCGCTCTCTGCGGTGGAAGAGCGGCCATCGATGCCCGCGAAAAGACGAGCAATTAAATTTCTTCCGCTCTGCCGAAGGCTCCGGGTGCACACGACGCGCGATTTTCGCGTCGTCGGATGGAAATCCGCCCGCAGCAAGGCGGAGTCGCGCAATAAATCGACGAGACACATAGCCTGCGTTTGGCCACTTGCTAATTGCTAGCTGCTAATGGCTTTCGTGGCACCCCGATTGTGTCGTGAGGGTTAAAAAAACCAATGCCAAGCCTGGGGGCGCCCGGCAGGCGCCCGATTGCGACGTGAGGGAGAGAAAAACCACCGTAAGCCTGCGGCACCCGGCCGTGCCGACTAGCGTAGAAAAGAATCCGGCTTCAGCCGCTGCGGTCCTGCCCTTCCCTCACCTGAGCGATGCCCGAGTCCCAGCATTCTTGCAGGTTTGGCCAATTGCTATCTGCCAGTTGCCAGTTGCTGTATTCCTGTCGCTGGCCTCTATTGCGGTTTCTTTGCCGACTTGTCGAACGTTGTCTTTTTCTGTGAGCCTCGCTCATATCTGCGCTCGCCCATTGCGATCAATCGGGAGAGCTTGATGCCGTGAAGGTCAGCGATGGCCTGGAGCACTTCGAGAGTCGGGTTCTGCTTCCCGTGCTCGATTCCGTTCATGTACGAGGGATCGCACCTGACCTGGCTGCTCACTTGATGGAAAGACCAGCCTTTGCGCAGCCGGAGTTCCGTAATTACCGCACCTAGCGCTTCCCCAGGCGTGTTGCATGCGCGTTTTAGCTCTTTCGGGACTTTGCCGGCCACTCAAAAATCATCGGGCGTTGACCTGGAACATGCTGTAGGATATATTCAATATGATGTTGCCAAGTAACCGTGGGTGGCCGCATTGCCGCACCATTTGAAAGGCGGGAATCAACCCTGCATGAATACTGACGTTTACCGCTATTTCTATCTGGCCAACCGGGCGCTGGTGCAGGCCGTCAGCGCGCTGGCGGAGCTGAGGAAACAGCCGGGCCTCTCGCGGAGCCGGCTGCGGCATAGCCAGGCCATGATCGAGGAGACCGGCGCCCGGATGAACAGCGACCTCGCCGAATGCATCGAGCAGCACGAAACCGACCGCGCTTCGCTCCTGGACCACTCGCGCTGGGCGCGAGAACAGAAGATGGCAGGCTGGGCGCGCGAGCGGAAAACGACACGCAGAAAACGGGAAGCGAAAAATGCATCACTGCAAACGGGAAAGAAGAAGTCCCGCCCACCCGCCGTCGAGCGCCCCGCACGCAGCAAAGCGGAGCGCGCAAGAGGAAAATAGGAAGGACACGGAATCTATTTCCCGCCCTGCGCAAAACCCGCGAAGAGCCTGCCCCGAGCGAAGTCGAGGAGCGGGGCACCCGATAGCGTCGTGAGGATAAGAAAACCAACGCCAAGCTGGGGCCGGCAGCGGAAGCGGAGCGGGACAAGTCAAATGGGCGGAGGCTCGAGTCCCCACGCTTCGCCACCGGGGTCCCCGCCACGCCCGAAGTTGGCGCGGTGCGGCGGAACACCGGGAGAAAGCGTGGGCCACCCGCCCGCTCTTGTGCGTTTTATTTTATTGCAAGCGTTCCCTTTACCCACGGATACCGCTTGTAATGGTAGGCAAAGGTTCCTGTTGTGGTGAATTTGTGACTCCACTTCTCGCCGGGTTTCAGTCTCA
>JAWOLO010000566.1:0-6765 GCA_033853375.1 Terriglobia bacterium | reverse complement strand
ACGCAGTTTTCCGTCGACGTCTTCGGGCGTCCCAAGCCGCTCGGCATCAAAATCGATCCCAACAACGTCATTCTTAAATCGAGCGTTCCTCTGCGCGCCCGCGCAGCCATTGCTCGCGGCGAAGACCTCGCCGAACAGGGCAAGTTCTACGATGCCGTCGCGCAATACCAGAAAGCGCTCAGCATCCAGCCCGGCCGTCCGCTCGCCAATTTCCGCATGGGCGAAGCGTTCTTCTATCAGAAGAATTACCAGGCCGCCGCCAATTCCTTCCGCGAATGCTTGCAAAATGTCCCCGAGCCTTCCGAGAAGTGGACGGAGGTTTGGAGCCACATTTATTTGGGCGAGATTTTCGACTTGCTAGGCCAGCGCGAGCGCGCGGTGAACGAGTACAGCAAAGCTAAGCAGACCAACGACAATACCGGCGGCGCGCAATCTCGAGCCGAGGCGTTGCTCAAGAAGCCCTATCAGGAAGGCACCGGAACGATCATGGACACGCCCGCTACAGCAAAGCCAGCCACGCCAGCAGCTACC
This sequence comes from Terriglobia bacterium, assembly GCA_033853375.1. GTDB lineage: Bacteria > Acidobacteriota > Terriglobia > Acidiferrales > UBA7541 > Acidiferrum. The sequence goes on along the minus strand of JAWOLO010000566.1, from coordinate 6,234 downwards.
CTTCCACCTCCGGCTTCCGGCGAAAAACCCGTCCTCAAGAAAAAGCCCGACCCTTCTTCTCCGCAGTAACCTCTACGATTTTTTCTTCCTTCTTCACCCTCATTCCCACCCGCGGATCGAGCTTGGCCGGATAAACGTGGGACCGTACTCCTCCTCGCTGTTGCTCATCGCCAGCGAATAACCGTTCGCAAGGTAATCCGGGATATCCCAGTCATCGGCCAGAGGAATATGGGGCGCAGCCTTGGTCAGGCTCACGTGAAACCGGTCATCTTCTTTGTAACGATGCGGGAACAATTGGATTCCAGCCTTCTTGCCTCGGCGAACGATGGTGAACAGCATCGCATCCCTCCATAGATACTAGGAATCGCCACAACAATAGACACGGCTTACCGCAACCCCGGGAAGCGGCCACCGACTATGCCCGGTCGGGTACGCTGACGCAACCGCCTGACCGGTGGATTTCGGTGGATGCCTGTGGAAATTCGCAGATAACCGGCCCAATAGATGCAGCTTGCCTGAGGTGAGTGATAAGCACCAGATTGTCCAAGAAAGATCTATGCTCGCCCCGAATCCTCGATGCAGGTCAGTGGCATAATCTTGTCCGTGCTCGAAGGTCTGGACGAAATCAATTGGGCTGCATTCAATCACGCCTATGGGCCCGCCACCGACGTGCCCCACTTGCTAAGGCAGCTTCTTTCAACCAACGAAGAGCTGCGTTCGCAGGCAATGTTCGAGCTTTACGGCAACATATGGCATCAACACACGGTCTACGAAGCAACCGCCTTTGCTGTGCCGTTTCTAATTGATTTGCTCCAATCGCCTTGCACACCGGACCGTATCTCTATCGCTACGCTCTTAGGACTCATCGCTCGAGGCCGTTCCTACCACGAAGTCCACAACCCAGCAAAAGAGGCAGACGTCGCCCGCGAACTCGTGTGGGTAAAGAATGCACGGGACGCCGTCCGTGGAGGAATTGAGGTGTACCTTAGACTCCTGGCCGAAGACAGCTGCCAGCTCCGCCTCGCCGCAGCTCATCTTTTGGCGTGTTTTCCCGAGGAAGTTCATCGGACGCGCCAGCCCCTCCTCGATTCGCTTACTGCTGAATCTCAAACGGACGCGCGTGCAGTATTCGGGTTGGCGTTGGCTCTTCTGGGTGAACTCCGCCGCGAAGCCTTCAAGTCGACAGGAGCAAGTGATTTGCCTCTTCAACGGCTGGAACTCTTGGCCGAAGGCTCTCTGCAAAGAAAAGTTACTGCCGAGGATGCCCTCAATATCATTCTCGACCTGGCAACGGACTCCTTTGACCAGGAGCACCTCGACAATCTCGATACTAGTGGCTCCGCATCTTAGTCACAGCCCCGTATCTCTCTGCGAGCCTCTGTGAACTCAGCGCGTCCGCGTTACCTTTTAGACGTTCAACTCTTAGACGTTCCGACGTTCTAACGCTTATCTCCCGGCACGACTGCTTTTCCGCTGTACCAGCACTTGAAAGCGCTCGCCCATTCCTTCAGGATGGATCAGCGTCTTCAATTGCAGCCGCGCGCGAATCTGTTCGGCTTCGCTCTGCCCCGGATCATACAGGTCGGCAAATTCGTTCCCTTCCCCCAGTGCCAGCAAGAAAGCCGTTTGCGAAGTGAACTCCGCCGTTTCCAGGCCCGACCGCTTTCCCCACGTTTCCAGCGCCGTGAAATTCACGTGCGCCGTCAAGTCTTGCTCTCCCGGCGACGCATAAAAGTCCTCGCTCACGCGGTGCTCTCGGTAGGCCAGCAGCGTTCCGCGCATGTGGCGCTCGTCGAAAAGTTCTGGTGCGCGATGTCCGTAATCAATCGTCAGCACAAATCCAAGGTCGATGCGCCGTCCGACCTCCGTGATCCAGTCGCACGCTTCGAGCCCCGCTTCCGCGTGCTGGCCCTCGTTCAGCACGATGCCTTGCGTCGCGAAGTATTCGTGGATTGCGCAGGTCAAAACCGGCGCAATCACGTCTACGAACTTTCCGTTCTCGCAGCCCACAAAAATCTCTCGCAGCGTGCTACCTCGCATAACCACCCGATGCACCGCCAGCGCATCGATCAGTTCATTCGAGAAAACGCAGCCCGCCGGAATGTGCGCTGGAATTTCCGGCCCAATATGCACATGCCCCGCTTCATCGTGATGCTTCAATCGCATCGCTGCCTGCTCACGCCGCGCCGCGGACCGCTCCACGGCAACGTAGCGCACCGCCGCGTAAAACTCGGGCAATTTGGCCTCGCAAAAATTCAGAATGTGCTGCGCCAGCCGCCCCACGCCCGCGCCCGCCTCCACCAGCACAAATTCCTTCGGCCGCTCGAGCTGCTCCCACATCCATGCAAACTTGCGCGCCAGCAGCCGGCCAAAAATCGGATGCACGTCCACGCTGGTGTAGTAATCCGTGAACCGCTGCGATTCGGCTTTGCTGTAGTAGCCGTACATTGGGTGGTAAAGGGATTCGCGCATGAAGTCAGCGAAAGGGATGGGGCCGTAGCGGCGAATGCGTTCCGCGAGCAATTCTTCGAGTGGCGTCACGCGCCTTTTGCTCCGGCGGTTCCTGAAGAAAATTCAGTCTGCAGCTTTTTCCACGTGCGCTCGAAGATTTCCTTCACGGCATCATCGAACAGCACGAAGTGGACTCTTTCGAGCGAAGTGTCCCCGCGCAAATGCTCCGCCGCTTCCCGGAGCATAATCTTTGCGCATTCTTCCAGGGGAAATCCGGCAATGCCCGTGCCTACGGCCGGAAACGCAATGCTTCTCAGGGCGCGTTCCCTGGCAATCCTCAGACAGTGCGCCGTGGAACTTCGCAGCGCTTCGGCCGTCGTCGCTCCGCCAAGCCGCATGCTGGCCGCATGGATGACGAACCGCGCCTTCAGTTTTCCCCCTGTGGTAATAGCCGCATATCCCAAGGGGATCGTGCCAATCTCGTTGCACTCGCGCTGGATGGCGTCGCCGCCTTTGCGCCGGATCGCGCCGGCCACACCACCACCTAAGATCAAATCGTTGTTCGCGGCGTTGACGATGGCGTCCGTATCCATCTCCGTCAGGTCGCCTTGCTCTATGATTATTTTTTCCGCGAGTGATTTCATTGCCGGCGCCTTCTTCTCTACGACGTTCCGCTGCACATGTAAAGCAGCGCTGAGTTACACCAGTTCCTGTTCATTTCAAAAGTTTCTTGTAAGCTTCTTCATCAAGACCCAAAACCATTTGCGAGCCGCGAATCACTACCGGCCTGCGGATCAGATTCGGTTCCTTAGCCATCAACTGGATCGCTTCCGCACGCGAAGGCGGATGCTCCTTCATATTTCGCGTGCGATAGAGCTCGTTGCGCGGATTCAGAAACTCTTGGTAATCGCGCTGGCCGATCAGCGCGTCCAGTTCGGCCTCGCTCAAACGCTCCGTGCTCAAGTCGCGCGATTCGAGTTCCGCACCCAGTTCCAGCAAGAGACCTCTTGCTTTGCGGCAAGTCGTTCACGTGGGCTTGTTCAGGAATTTGATTTTCACTTTCGGCATGCAGGCTCCTCGGAAATTGGGGCGCAGCATGCTGCGCCCTACAAGAATCCCATTCAGCTTTGCAGATCTGCAGATGGATGCGATTACAATCAGTAGCGCGGGACGCTGGAATCGACTTCGCGCGACCAGCGCTCGATTCCTCCGGCCAACGACTTGGCTTTCTCGAATCCCTGAAAGCGCAGCCACGCCGCCGCATCCAAGCTTCGCATGCCATGGTGGCAATAACAAATCACCTCTTCCACGTCGGGCAACGTGTTCAGGCTGGCGGCCAGCGCGCCAAGCGGAACATGCTTCGCGCCTTCTATGCGGCAAATCTCGAATTCCCATGGCTCTCGCACATCGACGAGCACGACGTTTTCGCCGCGGTCAAGCCGCGCCTTCACTTCGGCAGGCGTTATTTCCAATTGATCCATGTTCTATTTTATTTCGCTTTCCACGCTGGTTTGCGCTTTTCGAGGAAGGCGCGAATGCCTTCCTGCGCGTCGTGCGTTTGCATCAGCTCGGACAAGTATATGCGTTCGGCTTCTTCGAGCTGTTGCAGAAAATCCGCCGAGTGGAGCCGTGCCAAAGTTCTTCGCGTCAAATGCAGGACGCTTGGGCTGAGCGCGCGCAGCTCTTCGAGCAACGCATCCACGGCCGCAGGAAGCTCATAGTCGGGGACGACCCGTGTAACAAGGCCAAGGCGGTGCGCCTCGGTTGCACTGATTTGATGACCTGTGAGAATCAAATGCGCTGCCGCTTGCATTCCAATCAAGCGAGGCAACGTGACCATCGCAACGGGCGGATAGCAGCCGAGCTTAATCTCGGGCTGGCCGAACTGGGAGGACTCGGTCGCGAGAACGAAATCGCAAAACGTAGCCAACTCCATGCCGCCGCCAAGGCAATAACCATGCACGGCAGCAATGGTCAGGCAATCGGCTGCCGCAAGACGCCGAAACACGGCGTGAAAAGCGGAAAGCATTTTTTCCACGCGCTTGGGAGCGTGATCCGCAACGTCGGCGCCCGCGCAGAAGGCTTTCACGCCCGCGCCCTGGAAAACCACGAAATCGGATTTGGGCAGCGCGCGCTCAAGCACCGAATCGAGCGACTCCATCATGGCGATGTCGAGAATATTCAGAGGCGCGCGGTCGAGCGTGATCGAGGCCGTGCGATGTTCGATGCGGAGCTGAATGGTTTCGAGATGAGTGGTCATGCGCGCCGAGCGTTTGAAAATAGAAAAGCTACTTGCCGCGAAACTTGGGCGGCCGTTTTTCAAAAAAAGCACTGATTCCTTCGCTGCAATCTTCCGAAAGATAGCAGCGGACCTGCTCCTCGACTTCGCGACCCAGCGCCAAAGTCAGTTTTTCCCGTTCGCTAGCAAACAAAGTCTTCTTGACGGCGCGAATCGGCAGCGACGGGCCTTGCGCGATTTTTTGCGCGAGCGAACTTACTTCCGCTTCCAGCTGCGTGGCAGGCACGACCTGATTCACGATTCCGAGACGCAGTGCGGTTCTTGCGTCGATCATGTCGCCGGTATAAAAAAACTCGGCCGCTTTTGCCGGGCCGACGAGCTGCGGCAAAAAGTAGGTTCCACCAAAGTCAGGGAACAATCCGACCTTAGAAAAATTCTGGCCGAACGTGGCCTCCTCCGCGGCGATGCGAATATCCGCAGCCAAAGCAAGATTCATTCCTGCGCCCGCCGCTGCCCCGTTGACGGCTGCAACGACTGGCTGCGGCATCGTTCGCATGGTGAGCACAGCTTGCGTTCCGGAGGCCAAAAGCAATTCCAGCTCGCGCGGCGTGCCGGTCGTCCGGCTGTGGCCGATCAAGGCAAGGTCTCCCCCCGCACAAAATGCGCGGCCCGCTCCCGTGAGCACCACGACGCGAACGGACTCATCTTTTGCAATGCGGCCAAGGGCATCGTTCAGAGTGGTGACAAGTTCAGTATTCAGAGCGTTCAGACGGTCGGGGCGATTCATCACCAGAGTGGCGATGCCTTCGTGCTTGGCTTCCAGAAGGATAGGAGCTGCCGGCGCCTTTTGAGGGAAAATGCTCATAAGATGCCCTACTAGTGTGCTTGAGCGTCCCTGGCTTTTTCAACCTTGGCCACAAGTTTGGCGAGCTTTCGAAAGTGCAATAGCTTCTCGTTCTTGAACTTATTGTTGGCACCGCTTGTGGAAGGCAGAACGTAGACGTTCGCGCCGTAAAGCAGCTCTTTCTGAATCCCGTACTTGCAGCGGCGCTGCGCAAATTGCTCATAGGCGAACTTACCATTAAAAGCCACGACGTGCGGAGCAAACTCCTCGAGCTTTTGCGAGAGCACGATGCGCCCCTCGGCGAAGTCTTCGCGCTTCAACTCTTCCACGCCCTTCGTGGGACGCTTCACCAAGTCGGTTAAGCCGATGCCAAATTCAATCACGCGCCGGTCGTCGTGATAATCAAAAGGTTCCGGAACCACGCCGCTCTCGTAAAGAATGGGCCAAAATTCATTGCCGCGCCCGGCATAATAATGTCCGACGCGCACGGAAGACTCGCTGGGATTGCAGCCCACGATGACAAGCTTCATGCCTTTGCGAAGGTGGTCTGGGAGGGTTCGCATGATGACAGCTTACTACGCTCTCTCGAATTTGCTATTTCCCTTTGGACGGAGTTTCGCGTTTTTCTAAACAGGGGGCCAAGCATTCTTTGGCGTCCTCAACCACCAAGAAGAATTGGCGGGCGGGGCAAGCCCCGCCC
>JAWOLO010000565.1:0-2962 GCA_033853375.1 Terriglobia bacterium | reverse complement strand
CCACGCTTTAGCTGAACTGCATAATGTTCTGGTTGAGCGGGGCAGCATTCAATCCCAACTAGATAGCGGAGAGCTGCTTCCGTTGAAATCAATGACCCCGGAGGTGCTTGCCGCGGTCCGAAATTTGTTGCTCCTTATTGAAGAAACCTTATCCGTTCTTGATGAGCTTGAAAGTGTTGGAGAATCTTGGCCTTTCGATTTGCGTGTGCGTTGCCGCAAAACATCGTTTAATTCTGAACGGATAGCATTGGAGTCTCTCTTCGCAGCCGCTGATGCCTTGATCGCCGCTCGCGCTGAGTTTTTGAAACAACCGGTAGAGTTTCCTGATGAAGGTCTGGTCTTCCCAAAGACTCTTGAGGCGGTGGCACGCGCTGCTGAGAACGGCAAGCCGTTTGGACTTGTCGCTCTTGGCTCAGCTGAAGCAAAAGGACATATCGCCAAAGTGCGAATTGCAGGCCGAACGCCTTCAAGTCCCGGTGATTGGTCCCATGTACAAAGGTATGTGAGATTGCATGGCCAGGTTCATTCGTTTGTTGTCCGTTGGAACGGTCTGGCAGAAGGGTTGGCCTTGCCACGCCTCCAAGGGGGAGTTTCCCAGCTTCGTCAGGTCGAGCTCGTTGCAACTGCCGCAAAGAAGGCTCACCAACTCGCCATGCGGCACGACGACTTATTACGCAGAAGAGCACAGGCAGTTTTCGATGAGATTCCAATCGAACAACTCCTTGGTGATAGAGAAAGCCTGGCCTCAATTCGCCAACAGTTGCTCACGCAATTGACGCTCGTCGAGCTCTCCAAAGCCGCAACCCAAATCAGCGACTTTCATCAAAAGCTTGCAGGCAAGTCTGGCGCGGTCACCGATGCATTTAAGGCATTCCTGCAGAACGAACTCGGAAGCCCTCAACTTCAGCCAGAAAGGGCAGCTGCGCGATATTCGGAGCTGCTCGCGGAACTTCGGCGCATTGCTGATCTCGCTCCCGATCTGGCGACCGTATATGACCTCTCGCGAAAAATCGAGGAAGCTGGTGCGCCTAAGCTCGCGTTACGTGTCCGAACTATACCGGTCGGCCAATCGGGTGAAGACAAAACTTTTCCAGTTACATGGCGGCAAGCGTGGAACTGGGCCAGGATGCGCTCTCATTTGGAAAGCATCGAAGCCAGGGACGAGATCGTGTCATTGGCCGTTCGGAGGCGAGAACGAGAGGAAGCACTGGCGCGGTTTTACAGGGAAATGGTCGCAAGCGCGGCATGGCTTTCAACCAAGAAAAACGCCACACCAAGGGTACTACAAGCTCTGCAAGGGTACGCTAATGCAATCCGGGCTATCGGTCACGGAACCGGACCGAATGCCACACGCTACCGGCGTGATGCACGCGAGGCGATGCTTGATGCTGCTGGCGCCGTGCCATGTTGGATCATGAGCCACAGCCGCATTTCGGAAGCCATGCCTTCGAATATCGGGTCATTTGATCTGGTTATAGTTGACGAGGCGAGCCAGTCCGATCTTTGGGCACTTCCTGCGATTCTACGTGGCAAGAAAATTCTCGTGGTAGGCGATGACAAACAAGTCTCGCCGAGCCCGGGCTTCATAGATGCTGGGCGAGTCCAGGCGCTAATAGACCGGTTTTTGCCAGACCAGCCGTATAAGGCGGAAATGGCGATTGGAAAATCTCTCTATGACCTCGCTGCTAGGGTCTTTGCGGGGCACCAAGTCATGTTGAGAGAACATTTTCGCTGCGTTCCACCCATCATTGCATATTCGAACCATACCTTTTACTCGGATCGAATATTGCCTCTGCGCATCCCGACCGCCTCTGAGCGAATCGACCCTCCTCTCGTAGATATCTACGTAGAAGGGGGGACAAGGGATCGCCACGACCGCAACGAATACGAAGCGGAGGCCATTGCAGATGAAATCGCGGCCATTCTTAAGGACGAAAAGTTCGCTAAGCGTACTATCGGCGTAGTTTCCCTTCTGGGAATAGACCAGGCAAGACATATCGATTTGATGGTCACCCAGCGCTGCGATGCGTCCGGCCTTCGTCGGCGAAAGTTCCTCTGCGGAGATGCTCGCAGCTTCCAGGGAAGTGAGCGCGACATCATGTTCTTGTCGCTTGTGGTAGATCCATCTGATTGCAGAGCTGTATCGGGGAACATGTTTGACCAGCGATTCAATGTCGCCGCAAGCCGGGCCCGCGACCGAATGTATCTTGTGCGTTCACTAAAGGCATCTGACTTATCAGACTTGGACCTAAGGCGGACGCTGTTGGCTCATTTCGAAAAGCCCCTTGTGGTGGACCAGCAAGAAGCCCAGTTGCTCGCCGAACGTTGCGAATCTGGTTTCGAGCGTCAAGTTTTCGCTGAACTGATCGCTCGAGGATACCGCGTGATTCCACAGGTTAAGACCGGCGCTTATCGCATTGATTTGGTCGTTGAAGGCGCGGGAGACGTGAGGCTTGCCATCGAGTGCGATGGCGACGAGTATCATGGGCCAGATCGTTGGCACCATGACATGAACCGCCAGCGCGTCCTCGAACGCGCTGGATGGTCATTCTGGCGCTGTTTCGCGTCAACATGGGTGCTGCATAAGGAAGAGGTGCTGTCCGAATTGCTCGAGCGGCTATCCGCGATGGGCATCCATCCGGTCGGAGCCATGGAGAGGGCGCCTGACTTGGTTGAGAGGCGTGTCTGGAGAAAAGCCGAGGTTGCCGTTGACACCGAAGCAAAAGATGCGCAAGCGAGAGCCGCTCAAAGCGGCACTAGCTGAAAGCCCGCGCCCGCATTGATGCCTTTGCCGCCGGTCAGCTCCTGGAAATCGATGCGGTGGCTGCGGCCGTTGAAGCGCAGCTCGATCCCGTAATGCAGCCAGGCCTTCGCGCTTCAGGCGCTCGCCAACGCCCATCTCCGTGAGCAGGTCCACGGTGCCTTGCTCCAGCACGCCGGCGCGGACGCGCTCTTCCACATA
>JAWOLO010000564.1:0-16341 GCA_033853375.1 Terriglobia bacterium | reverse complement strand
AATCTGTAGCCAGGAGCGCCAGGCGGTAGCTGAACTGATAAGCAGAAGCGAGGAGGCCTTGTTCTTCCCCGTCGTCTGCCGATTCAATTCGCCAGGCATCGACCACAATGTCCTGCGTCGATGAGGCAAACGCGACGACGAGCGCAAAAGCGCCAAGCCTGGCGAGCCCTGCTTTTGTGCCGATTTCGCCCATGGCGAACAGCGCCAGCCCGACGACGATCTGGGAAAACAGCATCCATCCGCGCCGGTGTCCAAGCCGTTTGAACAATGGCAAGTCCACGCGATCCATCAAGGGCGCCCACAGGAACTTCAGCGAATAGGCAATGCCCACCCAGGAAAGAAACCCGATCGCCGTCAGGGAGGTGTGTTCATCGCGCAGCCAGTAGCCGAACGTATTGCCAACCAGAAAAAAGGGAAGGCCTGAAGAAAACCCGAGCAACAACATCGACAGCGTTTTGGGCCGCAGGTAATCGGCGATCCGGTGCTTGTGCGGACTCACGCCTTCATTGTCTACGCGAGCCTCACGAGCTGTAAATATCTTTCACCACTCCAGGTTTCCATCGTAGCAGTGCATGATCTGATCGGGACGCGCTAAAGCGCGCCCGTCGTGCCGCGATTCACCGCTTCGCCTGGCTGCGCAACCTGGCTGGGAATGACCGATTTTTCAATTTGCGATTCTACTGAAGAAAAGCAGCAAGGCCCTGCCTGCGGCAGTCAGGCTGCCACAGTCCAAATGGCTTCGTGGCCACTACGAATCTCCGCTTGAGGGTTTTGGGCCTTTGGCCAACTGGAGCATGGCATCGGCGGCGTTCGAGGGCTTAGCGTCCGGTTTGCCTTCGGTTTCCGGAGGGCGCACACGCTGAATTTTCACGCGGGCCACGCGTTTGCCATCCATTTCCACGACGGAAAAACGGAAATTGCCGAAGTCGAAGCTTTCGCCACCTTTAGGAATGAAGCCGAGCTGATCGAGGACAAAGCCTCCGACGGTGGCGTAAGCGGGATCTTCGGGCAGAGTAATGTTGTACTGCGTATCGAGGTCGCGCACGTTGAGAGCGGCGTCAAAAATCATCGCGCCATCGGCAAGCGGAAGCGGTTTTTCGACAACGTCGAACTCGTCATGAATCTCGCCGACCATTTGCTCCATGATGTCTTCCATGGTCACGAGGCCGAGAATACTGCCGAATTCATCGACCACCATGGCCATGCCAACGCGACGCGTGCGCAGCTCGAAGAGCAGTTCGCCGGCAGGCTTGGTTTCCGGGACGATGAGCACTTCACGCAAAACGCGCCGCAAATCGAAAGTGGGCGCCGCCACATTTTCTTCCAGTCGGCGTTCGCGATCGAGAAGAACCCACATCATGTCCTTGATGTGAACAAAGCCGAGGATGTGGTCGAGAGAACCGCGATAAACGGGAATGCGCGAGCGCTGCGTGGTGGCAAAAGTCCGCATCACGTCATCGAGACTAGCTTCGATCGGCAGCACGTGCATGTCCGGACGGGGTACCATGATTTCGCGGACCTGGATTTGCGAAAGCTCGAGAGCGCTGAGAATGAATTTCTCTTCGCCTTGAGCGAGGAGGCCACGTTCGCGCGCCTGCTGAATCTGGATTTGCAGTTCTTCGGTGGAGTGGGCAACTCCGTGCACCGGCGGGACGGACACGCCCAAAGCTTTCGCGATGGCACCGGAAACACCGTCCAAGAGACTGATGACCCAGCGAAACGTGTTGAGGAACCAGCGAAAAGGAACGGCAATCAGCAAGGCTACGCGTTCGGCCCGAGCCAAGCTGACTGTTTTTGGAACGAGTTCGCCCATTACAACATGCAGTGCGCTGAGCAGAGCAAAAGCGAGGGCCAGAGCGACGCCGTGGGCCAGATAGATCGCGTGCACGCCAGGTTTGCCGGGCCACAGAGCCTGAAGCTCCTTCGCGAGAGTGACTTCGCCAAGAGCGCCGATGGCCAGACTGGTCAGAGTGATTCCGAATTGGACGCCAGAGACAACACGGGGTAAGTCGCCCAGCAAACCTTCGACAACGCGGGCGCGTGTGTTGCCCCGCGCGACAAGCTGGCGAATGCGCGACAAGCGCACAGCGACAAGGGAAAATTCCGTTGCTGCGAAAAAACCGTTGAGCGCGACCAAGGCCAACACGCCGATTAAGCGCACTACGAACATGGCAGCCGAACTTCTCCTAAGGGTTCCTCCAGCGATTGTAGCAGGACAAACGCGGAATGCTTGCCTGCGTGTTTCGTGGAAGACAGGACGGGTTTTGTAGAAGGCAGAAAAGGGACAAAATATTTTACCGACAGGCACCTTTTTTCAGAGAAACGCAATCAGAGTTTTAAGGGAGGGTTGACACGTGGCTTCCCGAGTTTTTAGGATATAGTTTCACTGCAACGCATTCAGTGAAACATTCGGCAGCTCGCGGCCGATTCTGGTTTGGACACTTTCTCCAAAATTGAAAAAATTATGATCAAAGTCAGTGAGCTTACAAAAAGGTACGCACGCACTACGGCTGTCGACCACATCTCGTTCGAGGTCGAGAAAGGCCAGATTGTGGGTTTTCTCGGGCCGAACGGGGCCGGTAAAACCACAACGATGCGCATGCTGACGTGCTTTTTGCCTCCCACGTCGGGCGCAGCGACCGTTGCGGGGTTCGACGTTCTCGAACAACCCATGGAGGTAAGAAAGCGGATTGGCTACCTGCCGGAAATGCCGCCGCTGTATCAGGAGATGCGCACGACGGAGTACCTGATGTTCGTGGGAAAGCTGAAAGGACTTTCCGGCGCAGACCTGCGGCAGCGTGTGGAGACGGCATGCGAGCGCTGCGCGATCGCCGACGTGAAAGAAAAGCTGCTCGGAAAGCTTTCGAAAGGCTACCGGCAGCGCGTTGGGCTAGCTCAGGCGGTCCTGCACAACCCGGACGTGCTCATTTTGGACGAACCCACTGCGGGTCTGGACCCCAAGCAAATTAACGAAACGCGCGACCTGATCAAGAGCCTCGCGGGGGACCACACCATCATTTTAAGCACGCACATTCTGCCGGAAGTGGAGCAGACCTGCCAGCAAGTAATCATCATCAATAAGGGCAAACTCGTGGCGACGGACTCGGTGAGCAACCTGCAGAGCCGCGCACGAGGGGCGGAGACGATGCTCGTGGAAGTAGCCTCCCGCGACGGAGCACTCGATACCGCCGCTGTGCGCCAACGGCTGGAAAAAGTTTCCGGCGTGAGCCGAGTGACATTCAAGGACACGCGCCCGCACGGAAGCACATTTGAAGTGGAAAACCGCAAAGGGAGTTTCGCGCGAGGCGACCTGGCACGCGCCGTGGTGCAGGCCGGATGGGATCTAAATGAATTACGGCCCACCTCCGTCAGCCTGGAGGAAATCTTCCTGCAACTGACACGCGAGCAATCGGAGGCGGCAACGGAAAAACCAAAAGCAAAGGAAGCGGCGCAATGAGGAACATCTGGATCGTTTGCCAAAAGGAGCTGCGCAGTTACTTTGTTTCGCCCATCGCGTACATCTTGCTCATTATGTTTGCAGTGATTTTTGGCTGGTTCTTCTGGAATACGGTGGGAGCGTTTATTTTTTACAGCATGGAAGGACAGATGCGCGGCGAGATGTTCCCCATGAACGTCAATGAATGGGTCATTCGCCGCGTTCTCGAAAACATGAACGTGATCGGGCTATTCTTTATCCCCATCATAACGATGCGCCTGTTCGCCGAAGAAAAGCGCCACGGAACGTTCGAGCTTCTTGCGACTTCTCCGATTAAAGACAGCGAAGTGATTGTGGGAAAGTGGCTGGCATCGGTGATTCTTTATGCGGCGATGCTTTTCCTGACCGGCTTGAACTTTATTTTTCTCTTCAAGTACGGAAATCCGGACTGGAAACCCATGCTGGTCGGCTATCTGGGAATGCTGTTGCAGTCGGCGGGCATGCTGGCTATCGGGACATTCATATCATCATTGACGAAAAACCAGATCGTCGCAGGGGGCGTAACGTTTGGGGTTTGCTTACTGGATTTCGTGCTTGGCTGGATCAGCGGTTATCAATCGGGCCCATGGGCAGACACGTTGACCTATATGTCGGTAACCACGCACATGGATTCGTTTGCCAAAGGAGTGATCGACACGAAGGACGCAATTTATTACGTCAGTGTGATTTTTTTGGGGCTCTTTTTTACAGCGCGATCGCTGGAGTCCCTGCGGTGGAGGGCGTAGATGAAACTGCCGAACTTCATGAACCTTCCGTTGCTCAAAGCGAGGCAAACCAAATATGTCGCCTACGCCACGCTTTACATCGCCATGGTACTGGCCGTGATCGTCGTAGCGAACGTGCTGGGCAGCCGTTACAAGAAAACTTATGACTCAACTGCGAACAAGCGCTATAGCCTATCCGAGCAAACCGCGAAAATCGTCAAGGGGCTCAAAGGGCCAGCCACGATTTATTACTATGACCGCCCAACCGGATTCGGCCGCGCCAAAGACACGCTCGACCAATATGCCAATCTCTCTCATAAAGTCCACGTGGAATATGTGGACCTGGAAAAGAACCCGCTGGCCGCGCGCGAGGCGGGTATCAAGAGCCTTGGGACAGCCGTCGTGCAGATCGGGTCGCGGAAGGAAGAAGTCAAGAGCCTGGATGAAGAAGGCATTACGGGCGCGTTTATTCGCGACCTCAAGACAAACACGAGAACGGTTTGTTTCGTCACCGGCAGCGGCGAACATCAGATCGACGAAACGGGCACGGACGGGTATTCGCGGTTGAAAGACCTCCTGGGCAAGGAAGGTTATGAAACCAGGTCCATCGATTTGCTGACCAGGGCGGAAATTCCCAGCGACTGCACGGTTGTCGTTGTTGGCGGGCCGAAGTCGGACTATCAGCAGCCGGAAGTGGACGCCATCAAGAAATACGTCGAGGACGGCGGGCGAGGAATGTTTTTGCTCAATCCGCCCTTGAAGATGGGCCGAACCGACATTGCCGATAACGACGCGCTTTCGAAGGCGCTGGAAGATTGGGGCGTCACCGCGGATAAGGATTTGATCCTGGACTTGAATCCTGTCGGGCAAATCGCTGGGCTTGGCCTGCAAGACGCGCTGGTGACGCAGTACGAGTCGCAAGAGATCGTGAACCCGTTGAAAGGCACAGGGACGGCTTTTCCCTATTCGCGTTCGCTGGAAGTGAAAAACGCCGACAAAACTACCGTAGATAAATTATTCGAAACTTCCGGGCAAAGCTTCGCTACGCCGAAGTTGGATACGCCACGGATCAATGAAAATGACCCCAACAACAAGAAGGGACCGCTGACCCTCGCCGCGGCGGGCTCGTACCGGACGGGAAAAGAGAATACGCAAGGGCGGTTTGTGGTGGTGGGGAGCTCGGACTGGGCTTCGAATGCTTACATTCCTTTCGGCGGGAACAGGGATCTGGCGATGAATGCGATCAACTGGCTGGCGTCGGATGAGGAGCTGATTTCCATTCGCCCCAAAGACCGCGACAACCGGACGGTCACGATGACGCGTGCACAATTGAATTGGGTGGGGATTACTAGCCTGGGGATTCTGCCGATTGGGATCGCCGTCGCCGGAGTCTGGGTGTGGTGGCGGAGAAGATAGAACGCGCCGCATTGCGGCCCGGAACACTTTCGAGAAACAGCTTATGAAGGGAAAAGGACTGCTTGTAGCCGCGATCGTGCTTGCGGCGTTAACGGGAACGCTGTACTGGTCCAATCATCGAAAGCCGGTGTCGAGTAGCTCGGCTTCGGCAGCGGAAACGTCCCCGAAAATTCTGGACATCAAGCCGGCTGACGTTACCAGCATCACGATTTCGAAGGCGGGCGGACCGGAATTGAAGCTGGGCAAAAATGACGCGGGCAAATGGCAAATCACCGCGCCGAAGCCGCTGCCAGCCGACCAGGACTCCGTCTCCAGCCTGCTCTCCACGCTTTCGCCGCTAGATTCCGACCGCCTCCTGGAAACGAAAGCCACAGACTTAAGCCCGTACGGACTCGCGAAACCCACGATTGAGATCGACATTACAGAAAAAAACAAAAAGTCCGAGGATTTGCTGCTCGGTGACGATACGCCTACGGGCAGTGGGGCGTATGCCGTTCTGAAGGGCGATCCGCGCGTGTTCGTCATTGCGAGTTATCACAAATCGAGTTTGGACAAGGGCGAAAACGATCTGCGCGACAAGCGTTTGCTTACGTTTGACTCGGATAAGCTGAGCCGTGTGGAATTGGCCGCCAAGAAACAAACCATCGAGTTCGGGCGAAACAAGGATCAGTGGCAGATCCTGAAGCCCAAGCCGATGCGGGCGGACCAAGCGGCGGTCGACGACCTTGTCCGGTCGCTGGGCGACGCAAAGATGGAGCTCAGCGCCACGGACGACGAGAAAAAAGATGTGAGCGCGTTCAGCGGTGGCACGCCGGTCGCCAGGGCGAAGCTGACGGACGTCAGCGGGACGCAGGAATTGCAGGTGCGCAAAAACAAGGAAGACTATTACGCCAAGTCCAGCGTGGTTTCGGGAGTTTACAAGGTCCTGTCCTCGGTGGGCACTTCCATGGACAAGGGCCTCGACGATTTTCGTAACAAGAAACTGTTTGATTTCGGTTTTGCCGATCCCGAAAAGATTGAGATACACGACGGCGCAAAGAGCTATTTCCTGACGCGCAACGGATTGGAGTGGTGGTCCAACGGCACAAAGATGGACGAAGGGAATGTCAGCACGCTGGTGGCGGACATTCGAGCGCTGACAGCGACGAAGTTCCCGGATAAAGGTTACACGACGCCTACGATTGAGATCACGGTGACTTCCGACAGCGGGAAACGCGTGGAAAAAGTGCAAATCGCGAAGAATGGCGAGGACTATATAGCCAAACGAGAAAATGAGCCTGCGCTGTATGAGTTGAGCGCCACTTCGATTAAGGACCTGGAGGACGCTGCCACCGGATTGAAGCCTGCCCCCGCGCCGCCCGCGCCAGCTGCCAAGAAAAAATAAGCACACCTCCGCGGACGCTACAGAACCGCCTTAGTGCCTCTCTACGTGCTTCACTGAAGCTACACAACGCTTCCTCGCGCGGTTGCACGCGAGAAATGGCTCCTCTAAACTGATCCTTCTCAACTCACCCGGGAGTGAAATTGCGAACTTTTGTCCGAGTTGTTTCCTGGCTTCTTGGGTTCCTTGTCATTTTTGGCGGCGCAGTCGCGTGGTGGTTTGTCTACCGGCCACTGCCGCAACTCGATGGAAGCATTTCCCTTCCCGGGCTTCGGCAACAAGTTACGGTGGATCGGGACGGCTGGGGCGTGCCGCACATCCGCGCCGCGTCGGTGGAGGATCTGGCCGAGGCACAGGGTTACGTTATGGCTCAGGACCGGCTGTGGCAAATGGATTTGCTGCGGCGCGTGGCACGCGGGCAGCTTTCTGAGATTCTGGGAGAAAGGACGCTTCATTTTGACCGAGATTTCCGCACTCTAGGATTGGGGCGCGCGGCGGACCGCGAAGCAACGACGCTTGAGCCGGAGCAGCGCAAGATCCTTGAAGCATACGCCCAAGGCGTGAATCAATTTATCGCACAGCACCAAAGCAACCTGCCGCTGGAATTTTCGCTGCTTCGCTATAAGCCACAGCCTTGGAAACCGGCGGACACGCTGGCGATTTCCGGCTACATGTATCGCACTTTGGCGGACACGCGAGAGCGCGAAATAAACCGCGCAAAAGTCACTGAACGCGCGGGGCCGGATCGTGCGAAGGATTTGTTTTCCCAAGATTCTCCGATGGATCATTTTGTCATTGGGGATCCCAATGTGCCCAATGACGGCTCGCAACGATCCGCGACGGATCCGGATGAAGATGACGATGATGATGACATGCAGCCGGACACTGTTTTTAAAGCAGGGCTAGAGAGAGGAAACGACAGCACAGGCGTGGACGGCGCCGTCGACTTAACTACGGCGTTGGCGCAATCCGTAGAAAAGTTTTTGGCGGAATCTCGCAACGAAGTTCGGCAAGGGCTGGGCAGCAACAATTGGGTTGTAAGCGGGGTTCACACAGCAACGGGAAAGCCGCTGCTGGCGAATGACACCCACCTCGAACTGATGATGCCTTCCATTTGGTATGAGGTGCACCTGACGGGTCCGGGCTGGAATGTCAAAGGATTCACTTTGCCAGGCGCGCCGATGGTCATCATTGGCCACAACGATCGCGTTGCGTGGGGATTCACCAATAACGGCGCGGATGTGCTAGACCTTTACATCGAAACGTTCAATCCGGCTTCGCCCGACGAGTATCGCGTGAAGGGCGCCTGGGCGAAGGCACAGATCATTGACGAAACGATTCACGTCAGAGGACAGCCTGACGAACATCTTCCTGTTACGATTACGCGCCACGGTCCTGTGGTACATAGGGAAGGAAACAAGGGTTACGCAATGCGTTGGACCGCCACGGAGCCTGGTGCGCTGGTCAACAGTTACGACTGGCTGGGCAGTTCACGCAACTGGAAAGAATTTCGTGAGGCAATGAAACGCGTTTGGGGGCCAGAACAAAACGCTGTTTATGCCGACGTTGAAGGAAACATCGGGTACATCATGGCGGCGCGTGTGCCAATTCGAAAGAAGGGCCACGGAGAAGTGCCCGTGCCAGGAGATACCGACGACTACGAATGGACAGGATATATTCCGTTCGACAAGCTGCCGCAAGCGCTGAATCCCGAGAGCGGACTGATCGTCACCGCAAACGCGCGCGTAGTGGGGCCAAATTACAAGCCGTACTTGACCGACCGCTGGGAGGAACCATACCGCACGGCGCGCATCTACGATTTGTTGCACGACCGGCGCGATTTGCGGGTAGAGGACATGCTGAAGGTGCAGACCGACACGTACAGCTATCCGCACGTTTTTCTCGCGGAGCAATTGCAGGCAGCAGCGAAAACGGCGAAACCAAAGGATCCGCGCGCGCAACAACTCATTGACGGCTTGAAGGATTGGAACGGAATTGCGGATGCCAATTCGCCCGAGATTCCTTTCCTCCACAACGTGCGCTTCGCAGCGCTCAAGTTGATCCTCGAACCGATTCTGGGGGATGAGGCCAGCCTGTATCAGTGGCGTAGCATGACGTTTCTCCAGAAAACTCTTACCGATCGCCCCTCCAAGTGGCTACCAGCCGCCTACAAAAACTACGATGAATTTCTAGTTGGGGCCGCAGACCTGGCGGTGAAGAAGTTGGCCGAAGACAGCAAGAGCGCACGCGTGGGAGATTGGGCGTGGAAGAATTTCAATTCACTGGACATGTTTCATCCGCTTGGGCACGAGGGACTTTTGAAAACATTCTTAAGCATTACGGGCAAGCCACAATCGGGGACGGTTTACAGCGTACGTGCCGCGACGAAGACGCATGGGCCAGCCATGCGCTTCGTGGCCAATCCAGCCAATTGGGACGAGTCCATCCTGCTGATTACTTCCGGCGAATCCGGCCAGCCCGGGAGCAGCCATTACTCCGATCAATTTTCATTTTGGTACAAAGGGCAGTCGATTCTTGCTCCATTTAGCGACGCTGCGGAAACCAAGGTGAGGAAGCATACCCTTACACTCAAACCGGGGTCCTGATCTGCTTTCACGCTGATGCCGGAATTGCCTGAAGTCGAAGCTGTAGTACGCACGCTGCGCCCGCTAGTGCAGGGGCAGCGCATTCGGTGCGCGCACGTTTTTCATCCCATTGCGTTGAAACCGCAGCGCGCGTCACGCTTGGTCGACCTTGCGACAGAGCGGTGTATCCAACGAGTGGATCGCAAAGGGAAATACGTACTTCTGGTGCTGGACAGAGGGCTGCTCACGCTTCATTTCCGGCTCGACGGCCAACTAGTTTGGTTTTCGAATGCAGCAGAGTTGCTGGAACGCGCCAACGCCGGAGAAAATGGAACTCACGTGGATGTCGCATTCGAATTAGGAAATGGAGTACTCGGTTTCGTAGACCGCCGACACTTTGGACGTGTTTGTGCGTGGGACCGTGTCGAAGATAGCTCCGGGATTACATCCCTTGGAGTTGATGCGCTTTCGAAAGATTTCACGGTTCTGCGATTTCGCGAGATGCTCGCCGGATCTGTGCGCCCGTTGAAAGATTTCTTGCTGGACCAGACTCGTCTTGCCGGACTGGGAAACATTTATTCTTGCGAATCGCTCTGGCATGCGCGGCTCGATCCACGGCGGCGCGCTAAATCGCTGGAGCCAGGGGAGGTGCGCCGTTTGCACAAAGCAATTGTGTCCGTTCTGGAGCGTGCCTTAGAATGCTGCCTACACCCGGCGCCGGACTTTCACGATTCGCAATGGTGGTTTCAGGGACTCGAGAAGATTTTGCGCGCCTACGGCCGCGAAGGCGAGCCCTGCCGCCGGTGCGGAGTTGCAATTCAGCGTATCGAGCAAGGCGGTCGCTCGACTTACTGGTGCCGAAAGTGCCAGAAATGAGCGCGCCGGAGCGAAGGTTTATTTGTGAATACACCCTTACCCAAAAAGTCTGAACCGCCGAAGAAGCCGGACTTTGAACGCTCGCTTGCGCGCCTGGAAGAGGTAGTGCGACGCTTGGAGAGCCCGCAGCTTTCGCTGGACGATGCGATGAAACTGTTTGAAGAAGGGGTGGCGCTTTCGCGGGAATGCCAGAAACAACTCGAGGAAGCCGAGGGCCGCGTCGAGATTCTTCTCAAAAAAGCGGATGGCAAGTTAACCGCAGAGCCGTTTGATCCGGAGCGGGAGAGCGAATCGTGAGATTTCGTAAACTGCCTGCCCGAGTGGGTTTCATCTCACGATGAAACTTTCTCCTTTTTTTGAAGAAGATCGCCTTGCGGTGGACGCCGCCCTTGACCGCCTGCTGCCCGCCGCGACTGCGCAGCCTCCTTCTATTCACACGGCCATGCGCTACAGCGTTTTTGCCGGCGGCAAGCGCATGCGGCCGATCCTCTGTCTTGAAACCGCGCGCATTTTTTCCAGCGACGTTACTCCTGCTTTGCATCCAGCCTGCGCGCTCGAATTCATCCACACCTATTCACTGATTCATGATGATTTGCCAGCGCTCGACAACGATGATTTGCGCCGCGGCAAACCTACATGCCACAAAAAATTCGGCGAGGCCTTGGCGATTCTTGCGGGCGATGGACTCCTGACCCTTGCATTCGAAACCATCGGAGCGACTCCAGTTGCTGCGGAGCGCCGTGCGGCAATCTTGAGCGAGGTCTCCGCCGCGGCCGGCACGATCAACGGCATGGTGGGCGGCCAAGTGGCGGACATCGAGGCGGAGCGCAAGCCCGTCGACGAGAAGATGCTCGAATATATTCACCGATCGAAAACTGCCGCGCTCATTCGTGCTTCGGTCACCGCTGGAGCACTCTGTGCCGGAGCGAGTCCGGACGACGTTGCACGACTGCGTCGGTTCGGCGAAACCATTGGCTGGGCCTTCCAAGTAACAGACGACATACTCGACGTTGAAGAATCTTCCGCAGCGCTTGGCAAGACTGCCGGCAAAGATTTGGCACAGCAGAAGGCAACTTACCCTGCGGTGTATGGGCTGGAACGCTCGCACGAGATTGCCAACGAACTCGCCACGAAAGCCATTGCCGAGCTCTCTCCCTACGGCGACCGTGCTTCCCGCCTGCGCGAAATCGCCGAATTTCTTGTTCTGCGCAGAACCTGAAAAGATTCGGGGCCCTCATGAAGGAAAAGCCAGCTCGACAGCGCTTGGACTTACTTCTTGTGGAGCGCAAGTTTGCCGATTCTCCGGAAAAGGCAACGGCCATGATTCTGGCCGGCGAAGTGCAGGTGGACGGCAAACGCTGCGACAAAGCGGGCATGCTGGTCTCTGGCGATTCAAAAATTGAAATTGCGAGCAGACACCAAAAATATGTCAGCCGCGGCGGGTTCAAGCTGGAGGGCGCGCTTAAAGATTTTTCAATTGATCCGGCAGGCATGGTTTGCCTGGATGTCGGCTCCTCGCATGGCGGATTCACGGATTGCCTTCTGCAGCGCGGAGCCTCTCGCGTCTATGCCGTGGATGTCAACGTCGAGCAACTCGATTGGAAATTGCGCCACGATGTGCGTGTGGTCCCCATCAAGAAAAATGCTCGCAATCTGCAAACGGGGGATATTCCGGAACTGGCGGACATGGTCACCATCGATGTCTCTTTTATCTCCGTCGAAATGGTCTTGGAACCTGCGGCAAGGCTCGCAAAACCTCGTGCGATATTCGTGATTCTCATCAAGCCGCAGTTCGAATTACCTCGCAAACAGGTTGGAGTCGGCGGAATTGTGAAGAGCAAAAGGCTGCGCGAAAAGGCGGTTTTGTCGGTGAGCAGGTATGCCAAATCTCTAGGCTTCAAATTCCTCAAGGTTCGCCCCAGCAGGGTTACCGGCGCCGAAGGCAATCAGGAGTATTTTCTGTACGCGCGAAAAAAGTCCATGGAGTAGAATCGCAAACGCCCATGCAGCCTGCAAAAACCCTTCAAACTATAGGCATACTTTCCCGTCCGCGCCGGGAGCAACTCTCCGTCGTCGTTCCGCCCCTTTTGAAATGGCTCGAGTCCCGCGGAATCAAGACGATTCTTGATGAAGAGACGGCAGCCGCGCTCACGGATGGATCAAAGGGACAGCCGCGCTCGGCCGTGGCGGATGCTTCACAGCTTTTACTGGTCCTGGGCGGTGACGGCACGATGCTGGCGGCCGCGCGCCTAGCAGCGCCGCGACAGATTCCCATCTTGCCCATTAACATGGGTAGCTTGGGCTTTCTCACTAGCTTTACGCTGGATGAACTTTACCCCGCTCTAGAAGATACGCTCGCTGGGAAGTCTTCCATCAGCCAGCGCGTCATGCTCCAGGCGGAACTCGTTCGCGCAGGCTCGGCGATGGAAAGCCAACGCGCGCTGAACGACGTTGTCATTACCAAGGGCGCGCTAGCGCGCATGATTCAACTGGAGCTGAGCATCAACTCAGATTTTGTTTGCCGGTATCGCGCGGATGGGTTAATCGTTTCGAGCCCCACTGGCTCGACTGCTTATTCCCTTTCTGCAGGTGGCCCCATCGTGCATCCGGCCGTCGAAGCTTTCATCATCACGCCGATCTGCCCGCATATGCTGAGCGACCGGCCGTTGGTGGTTCGCGATTATTGCCAGATTGAAATCAAGCTGAATGGCGACGCGGACTCGGTCTATTTGACGCTGGATGGTCAACGCGGCATTCCGCTACAACCGACGGACACTCTGCGCGTGCAGCGCGCCAAGGAACAATTGCAATTGATTCAGCCGCCGAAGAAGCCATATTTCGAGATTCTGCGCAGCAAGCTGAAATGGGGAGAAGCTTGATTGCGCGCTCGTCATTCCTTTTTTCCATTGCAGGATTTATCTGGAGTCATTCATGAGACTCGCCTTGGTTGTTGCGATGTTTTTTCTGTTCTCCTGCGCCAACGCATTCGCGCAAGAGCCTTCCTTCGCGGATCTGGTGATTGTCCACGGTCACGTTTGGACCGTGGACCCGCAGCATCCCCGCGCCGAAGCTGTGGCTGTCCATGGCGGTCGAATTGTTGCCGTGGGCTCAGACGCCGAAATCGCCAAGTGGATTGGACCAGCTACAAAGAAACTTGACGCGCAGGGCAAGAGCGTTCTCCCAGGATTTATCGACGCGCACGTGCATTTCAGCAGCGGCGGAGGCGAAATCAGCAGCGTGCAACTGCGTGACGCCAACACGCCACAGGAATTTGCCCGCCGCATCGGTGAACAAGCCAAAAAACTTCCCAAAGGCGAATGGATGCTCGGCGGAACGTGGGACCACGAACTTTGGGGAGGCACTCCTCTCCCCTCGCACGATTGGATTGACGCGGTAACGCCGGACACGCCGGTTTTTGTTAGCCGATACGACGGCCATATGGCCATGGCCAACGCGCTTGCCCTGCGGCTTGCAAAAATCACACGGGAAACAAAAGATCCTCCGGGCGGCACGATTGTTCGCGACAAAGACGGCAATCCAACGGGCCTCCTTAAAGACGCGGCCATGGATCTTGTCTACCGCGTAATTCCGCCTCCCTCGGAGGAACAACTGCTCCGAATGATTCACGCCGCTATGGATGAAGCGCGGCGCTTTGGCGTGACGAGCATTCACGACATCAGCTCCACCGAAGACGTTCGTGCCTACCAGATTCTAGCGGCGCGCGGCGAATTAACGCTGCGCATCTTCTGCATCACTCCGCTGCCGCAATGGCAGGCCCCGGCCACGGCGGGAATCCGCGCCGGCTTTGGCAATGATTGGATCCATCTGGGCGGGCTGAAAGGATTTGCTGACGGCTCGCTGGGCTCGACCACGGCGCTTTTCGAGAAGCCGTACAACGATGCCCCCACCATATCCGGCCTGCCGAACGAAATGATGCTGCCCGAAGGCCACATGCTGGAGATGGCTCTGGGTGCGGACAAGGCCGGTTTGCAACTTGCTATTCATGCCATCGGCGACAAGGCCAACCGCATCATGTTGGACATTTACACGGAAGTGGCAAAACAAAACGGCGCGCGACCGGACCGCCGCTGGCGCATCGAGCACGCGCAACATGTTCGCCCGGAGGATTTTGCGCGCTTCGCGCAGCTTGGCGTCATCGCTTCCATGCAACCCTATCACGCCATCGACGACGGCCGCTGGGCGGAAAAACGCATCGGCCACGAACGCGCCAAAACGTCGTACGCATGGCGAACTTTTCTTGACCAGGGTGTGCGGCTCGCTTTCGGCAGCGATTGGACCGTGGCTCCGCTGAACCCTATGACTGGGCTTTATGCGGCAGTAACGAGGGCAACCCTAGATGGGAAAAATCCGGGCGGCTGGTTTCCCGAGCAGAAGCTCAAGCTCGAAGAGGCGATTCAGGCCTACACCATGGGCTCCGCCTATGCGGAATTTCGCGAAAAAGAGAAAGGCTCTCTCACTTCTGGCAAACTGGCAGACGTCGTGGTGCTCGACAGCGATTTATTCGCGATTCCTCCTGAAAGAATCAAAGATGCCGAAGTGCGTTACACGATTGTTGGCGGGAAAGTCGTGTACGAAGCGGGAAAGAACTAACTATTCGTGTCGACCCTTAGGTTGTCTTCGAAATTTCTTTTTGATCCAGCGTATCCGTGCGCTGCAAATCTTCCTGCGTTTCGCGGCGGCGAATCAGGCGAAAAGAGTCGCCTTCCACGAGCACTTCCGCCGGACGATAGCGCGCGTTGTAGTTCGACGCGAGCGCCATTCCGTAAGCGCCAGCACCCCAAATCGCAAGCAGGTCTCCGGCTTGGACTTCTCCAAGCGGCCAATCGTGAAGAAAACAATCTCCGGTTTCGCACACCGGACCAACAATGTCTGCTCGCTCCTGCTTGGAGTTCCTAGCTTTTCCATCGCGGCTCACTTTTGTGATTGGATGAATCGCACCATAGAGCGAAGGCCGCATCAGGTCGTTCATTGCCCCGTCCACGATGACAAAGCGCTTACCGCGATTCATTTTCGTGTAGACAACCCGCGTTAGCAGCACGGCTGACTGCGCAATGATGGAACGCCCCGGCTCCAGCAGAATTTCGATATCGGCGCCACCAACGAGTTCCTTGATTAGTTTTGCGTACTGGGTTCGTTTTGGCGGCTTTTGATCCGAGTAGCGCACTCCCAAACCGCCGCCGACATCGAGATACCGCAGAGCAATTCTTTCCGACTTCAACTCCTTGACATATCCCATGAGACGCTTCACGGCTCGGCGAAAAGGATCGAGCGTGGTGATCTGCGATCCGATATGGGCGCTGAGGCCCGCCCAGCGAATCCATTTCGAATCGCGGTGCGCCAGATACAGCCGCTTGGCTTCCTTCCAATCCACGCCAAATTTGTGCTCGTGACGACCAGTGGCAATGTGCGGATGACCGCCCGCGAGCACGTCAGGATTCACGCGAATCGCGGCTGCAGGAGGCTTGCCGCCCTTCTCCACGACCCGCGCGGCCTCTTTGGTCAAGATCTCAAGTTCGGCTTCGGATTCCGCATTGAAAAGCAGAATTCCTGACTCGCTTTCGTGTGCTGCGGTGCGATAGTTCAACGCTTCCCGAATTTCGTCACGGCTTTTGCCCACTCCCGAAAACACAATGCGATCGCCGCGCACGCCGATATTCTGCAAGAGCCGCAACTCGCCGCCCGAGACAATGTCAAAGCCGCTACCCAACTCGGCAAGCCGCCGCAAAATGGAAAGATTGCCGTTGGACTTCACGGCGAAGCAGATCGTGTGCCGAGACCCGCTCAACCCCTCACAAAATTCCCGATATGCGCCTTCAATCGCCGCGTTGCTGTACAAATAGGTCGGCGTCCCAAACTTCTTCG
>JAWOLO010000563.1:0-3852 GCA_033853375.1 Terriglobia bacterium | reverse complement strand
GCGATATTCCCGATACGCAAGGCGTGCATGGAATCGCCATCGCGACGGACCTCGGGCGCGGCTTCACTAGCAACGGCCGCAGCAACGACGTCACCATCTTCGACTTGAAAACGTTGAAGCCGATCGGCAACGTCAAGACCGATGCGAACCCCGACGCGATTGTCTATGAGCCAGTGAGCAAGCGCGTGTTCACGTTTAACGGGCGTGGAAAAAACACGACGGCGATCAACGCGGCGGACGGCAGTGTTGCCGGCACGCTGGCGCTTGGCGGCAAGCCCGAGTTCGCGGCAGTGGATGGCAAGGGCAGCATCTTCGTGAACAACGAAGACACGTCAGAGATGATTGAAATTGACGCACAAAAAGTTACAGAAACACATCGCTGGCCCATGGCGCCGTGCAAATCGCCCTCCGGCTTGGCCATGGACCAAAAGAACCGCCGCCTGTACTCCGTTTGCGATGACAAGGTCTCCGTCGTCGTGAACGCCGACACGGGCAAAGTCGTGGCAACGCCGGAGATCGGCAATGGCCCCGATGCCGCCGCTTTCGACCCGGCGACGGACACTTTCTTCGCCTCCTGCGGCGAGGGCGTCCTAACCGTTGTTCATGAGGATTCGCCCGACAAATACACCGTCGTAGAAAACGTTCCCACGAAGCGCAGCGCGCGCACCATGGGCTTGGATCTGAAGACGCACAACATCTTTATGCCGGCCGCGGATTTCGATCCGCCCGCTCCGGGCGAACGCCGCGGCAAAATGAAGCCGGACTCGTTCGTCATCATCGTTGTGGGGAAGTAGATTTTCCGGCAAGACGTTTTGCTCGAAAGGGGATGGCAGGACAAACTGACATCCCTTTTTTCGTTTAACCCTTGCGTGAAACGCCTGTTTCACGCAGCGCTTTCCGGCTCCGCGCAAGCCATTTTGCAAGTCGTGTGTCCTGTGTGGTTTGCGCCTTGACGTGTATCTGCAAACGCTTTCGTAACGTGTGCGCTGAGCCAACAAACGTTTCCATTCTTTCGATTCGAAAAATATGAGTTGACAGCCGTTCGTTACTCGGTGTATTTGCACACCCACAGTTTGTGCGAGTGGGTAAGCGAGTGGAACAACAACACCGTCGCTCCGCGGCTGCAGATTCATTCGTGTCTCTAATCCCGGTGTGTGTTTCAGGCGAGGAAATGCCGCCTGTGTTGCAGCAGTGCGCTGGTGTGTTTGCTTCTCGCGGATCTTGCGTTTTCAGGACGCAGGCCCGTCCAAGACTTCATCCCATTTTGCCAACTTATTTGAGGGGGAGGGGCAGCATGAAAATCTTTCGGAACATGGCGGTCGCGTTTGTCCTGCTGGCAGCGCTTGTTTGGACAGCGCCAGCTTGGGCCCAAACGGCCAACACGGCCCTTGTTTTGGGAACGGTCACGGATCCCGGCGGCGCAGTAGTTCCAGACGCCACGGCTGAACTAACCAATGCAGCCACGAACGAAACCAAATCAGTGACTACCAACTCGTCGGGGCAATATGTTTTCCCGAACGTGGCTCCAGGCACGTATACGCTCAAAATCTCGAAAGCGGGTTTCGCCACAACGACTTTTTCCAATATCAAGTTTGACGTCAGCAAGAGCTACACCTATGACGCAAAACTTGAAGTCAGCTCTGGAAAGGAAATCGTGGAGGTTTCCGCCGGAGCCGCTGCTGAATTGCAGACGGTTGACGCGGTTGTCGGAAACGTCGTCGGCGAAAACGAATTGATGACTCTGCCGACTCTGGGGCGCGATTCTCGTGAACTGCTCACCCTGCAGCCAATGTCCACACCGTTCGAAAGTACGAACGGGGGAGGTTTTGGCAACTCGGGCGGCACTATCGCTGGAGCTCGCAGCGACCAGAACGCTTTCAATCTCGACGGCATAGACATCACGGACAACGTCATCGCCGGCGGCGGCAACCAACTCCCCATCATTCCCATTAGCGTGGAGACCGTTGCGGAATTCCGCGTTGGCGTCACCAATAACAACGCCTCCTTCCAGCGCGCCGAAGGCGGCCAGATCAACGTCATCAGCAAGACCGGCTCAAACGACTTTCACGGCGCGGTTTACTGGTACCACCAGAATTCCGCGCTCAACGCCAACACCTGGGACAACGGCCACACTCCGACTGGTCCTGGCACCACATTTACTCCAAAGCAGCCTCAGCACGACAACCGCAACGGCGTTACCTTCGGAGGTCCGCTCAAGAAAGACAAAACCTTTTTCTTTGGCAACTACGAACTGCGGCGGTTCCCGCAATCTGTGGAAGTGGAACGCATCGTCCCGACCAGCACCCTGCGCAACGGAATTTTGACTTTTGGAGGCGTGCAGTACAACCTGGCGACGTCGACTGCCTGCGGTGCATCCGGCAACCTGCCTTGCGACCCGCGCGGCATCGGCATCAGTCCCACGGTCCAGCAGCTCTGGAACATGATGCCTGCGGGGAACGATCCCAACGTCGGCGACGGAGTAAATACGGAGGGCTTCCGGACGAGTGTGGCCGAGCCGTTGAAAGACGACTTCGTCAACTTCCGCTTGGATCACAACTTTACGGAGAAAGTGAAATTCTTCGGCCGCTATCTTTATCACCGCGACCTTGCACCCAACTCCAGCGGGCAAGGTGCAGGGCAGGTGAGCTTCCTCCATAACACCACCACTGCGGCAAGTGCTTCCGACATTCGCGGGGATGGGTTTACCAGCGGACTTGACTGGCAAATCCGGGACAATTTGATCAATTCCTTCCACGCCGGGTGGATTCGCAGCCGCCAGGACTTTAACGTCATTCGCCCCCGCGTTTCCGCGGCAGAGTTAAATCTGCCTGGCACGCAAACCCCGCTTGGCGACATCGCTTTGGCTCCCGGTCTCGGCGCAACAGGCTTGATCGATACCGTCGTCGACGTAGATACCCAGCGCGCCCGCCATCAGGCCATCTATGACAGCAACAAACAATACGCTGACAATCTGAACTGGATTAAGGGGAAGCACACGCTGGTCACTGGTGCGGACATCCGCTGGCTGCCCACGATTCACGACCGGGACGACAAAGTCATCGGCTCCGTGAATTCTCTGGTTGCGACCCTTGACTCCAACGAAGCTACGGGAAGCCTTGCGATCCCGGCGGTTGATCGGCCAGCAGCGCTACCCACAGCCAACCAGCAAGACTGGGACCGCCTGTATGCGGCGGCTCTGGGCTTGGTGAATAATGTCGGCATTTTGGCCGTACGCGATGGCAACCTTAATCCCAAGCCTCTGGGCACTTCGCTCGTTGCCAAGACCACTCTTCGCTCTTATGACTTCTTCGCTCAAGACACCTGGCGGTTGACGCCGTCTTTCACTCTGACCTACGGCCTGGGTTACGGTTGGCAGACCACCCCCCACGAGCTAAACCAACAGCAGACTTTCATCGCGAATCATGATGCGGGAGATGCCATCATTAGTGGTCTTCAATATATTCAAGCCAAACAGGCGGCCGCGGAAGCAGGCAATACCTACAATCCCACGCTTTCCTACATTCCCATCAGGGACAGCGGCCGGTCGGATGTCTTCAACGTGGACTACGGCGACTGGGCTCCTCGAGCTTCCGCCGCTTGGAATCCCAGCTTCTCGGATGGCTTCCTCCACCGGATTTTTGGAGATCGAAAGACGGTGATTCGAGGCGGCTACGGCATAGCTTACGACCGCGTCAATACCGTGCAGAGCGTCATCATTCCGATGCTCGGTGTGGGCTTCGCCCAAACCATTAACGTAAATTCACCCCTTTGCAACGCGACAGGCCCAGGAGGAACGGGATGCAATCCAAGCGTTCCCCTGTCTGGTCCCGGCGCAAACCCCGGTTTAGCCAG